>JABFRG010001191.1 GCA_013141295.1 Polyangiaceae bacterium | reverse complement strand
TCGTTGGCCTCCAGGGTGCAGCATGCTCACTTCCTGATCCGATGTGCGTGCAACCGATTGCCGAGGCTGTCACCGACGCCCAAGGCGACCTCGCTCTGAAACTGCCGCGGTTCTTTCGGGGGATGATCTACTTCCCTCGGGGCCCCGCGATGTTCTCGACGATGGTGCCGACGCTCTTCGCGGTCTACCCCCCGCCCGAGAATGACTTGCTCGTCGGTCCCATGGTCACTCTGGTGAGCGTCGATGAGCTCAATGCATTGCTCGCTCAGGGCAAGTCGGCAGGTGATCCCAGTCTCGGTCACGTGTTCGGCGTGGCGATGGACTGTGCGAATGCGCTGGCTTCGGGCGTTGCGGTCGCGTGCCTCAACCCGAGCGCCAAGACGCTCCCGTTTTACCTTCGGGAGGACGGCCTATCGGTAGCCACGGGCGAAACCGATGTGAGCGGCCGCTGGGGCTTCTTCAACGTTCCTCCGGGGCAGATCGGGCTTGAAGGGAAGCCCACTCGTCTGGGAGGCACGGTTTCCTCCAGGTACACGACCCTGGTGAGGGCCGGTATGGTTACCTTCGTTCCGATGGTGCCCACTCCCTGACCGTTCTCGCCCGGCGTGGCGATACCCGCGCGTTTTCGCTGCCGAGGCGCTTGACGAATGGTGACTGCTGTACGAAGTTTCCGGCACCATGCCGTTGTCCCCCGCCGTAAAGTCTCAGATCGAAGAGCTCATCGAGAAGAACAAGGTGGTTCTTTTCATGAAGGGTAACAAGCACTTCCCGCAGTGTGGCTTCTCCGCCCGGGTCATCAAGATGCTGAACGAAGTGGGCGCCAAGTACGAGACCGTCAACGTGCTCTCGGATCCCAGCATCCGCGACGGCATCAAAGAGTTCTCCGAGTGGCCCACGATTCCCCAGCTCTACGTCAACAAGGAGTTCCTGGGCGGCTGCGACATCGTCACCGAGATGTTCAACTCCGGTGAGCTGCAGAAGGCCCTCGGCGTCACCGTCGAAGAGGTGAAGGCGCCGACGCTCACGTTCTCGGAAGGCGCGGTCAAGGCGTTCACCGAGGCGCAGGAAGCGGGCACCACCCTCCGCATCGAGATCACCCCCGAGTTCCAGTACGAGCTGTTCTTCGACGCGCCGCAGCCCGCGGACATCGTCGCGAACGTGAGTGGCCTCGAGGTGCGGATGAACCGCCCCACCGCCAAGCGGGCCGACGGCATGCGCATCGACTTCGTGGAGGTCGACGGCGGCGGCGCCTTCAAGATCGAGAACCCCAACGAGCCGGCCCGGGTGAAGGCGCTCCGCGTGGAGGAGCTCGCGCAGCTCATCGCCTCGAACGAGAAGTTCGAGATGTTCGACGTGCGCGGCGCCGACGAGCGCGCCATCGCAAAGATCGACCGAGCACGGATTCTCGATGCGGAAGGCGAGGCCCAGCTCATGGCCCTCCCCAAGGACACCAAGATCGTGTTCCAGTGCCACCACGGTGGTCGCAGCCGCGCCGCCGCCGAGCGCTTCCTCAAGGAAGGCTTTCGCAACGTCTACAATCTCGAAGGCGGAATCGACGCCTGGTCCCAGCGTGTGGACAACAAAGTACCGCGTTACTGAAAGGCTAATGATCCGTGGCGACGAACCTTTGTGACCGCCTCCGTGCGGAAATGGACCAGATTTCGGCGGAGTACGATCGGGATTTTGCCGGCCAGTCGCGGGCAACCCGAGACCTCTCTGCGCCCGATGCGCTGCTCGAGCGCACGAGCAGCGTGCTCCGGCGAATCGACGAGATTCCCATGGCCGCCCAGGGCCCGCAGCTCACCAGCTTGCGGGAGCTCGTGACCGGCAGCCAGGACGTGTACCAGCAAGAGCGCAAGGCCATCGTGCAGGCCCGCTCACAGGGGCCCGAGTTCGAGGAGTTCAGCCTCCTTGCGACGCAGGCGAACTTCGTCTTCGCGCGCTACGGGCGGCACTTCGCCGGGCAAGATCGCGGCAGCCGCGACACCGGGCTCCTCGCGGAGATGATCGAGGACCTGAAGGCCATCAAGAAGCGGATGACCGGCATCCACAACAAGAAGAAGAGCGGCAACTACGAGCGCGATCTCGACGTCGTGGCCTCCAACCTCACGATGTACGAGGCCGAGCTCGGTGAGATCCAGAAGGCCCAGAAAGAGGGCACGCCGGAAGAGCAAGCGGGGCTCCTGGCCACGCTGGCGAACTCCCAGTTCGCGGTCTACCGCAACCACTTTGCCGGTCAGTCGCGCACCACGCGCCGCCCGCAGCTCCTCATGCGCGCGGTCGACAACCTCAAGCGCATCAAGCAGCGCATGGAGGCTCTCGCAGTCGAGAACGTCGACAGCGAGCACAACCCGAAGAACATCGAGATCGTGGCCCAGAACCTCTCGATGTACGAGACGGAGCTCGGCGAGATTCGCAAGGCCCGCCAGAGCACCTCGATGGTGGACCTCATGGGCATGCTCGGTGGCAACGCCAACGAGACCTTCGAGGGCTATCGCAAGGGCTACGCCGGCAAGAACCGCGGCGAGGTCGACCTCGAGCAGCTCGGCATCATCTGCGATCGCCTCGGCGAGATCCTGCGGCAGATGGTCGACCTCTCGCGCGCCGAAGAGAACGACACCAACGAGCGCAACATCGAGATCGTCTGCGACCAGCTGGCGATGTACGAGCAAGAGTTCGAAGCGGTGCGCAACGTCCAGGCGCCCAAGAAGTCCTGATGGGAAGCCATCCGACCGACTTCGTGGGCTCCGTCGAAGACGCCATCAAGGCGGCCATCGCGCAGAACCTGGAAGGCGCGGTGGTCGACGTGGCCTCGGGCAGCCAAGGGCACTACACCATCTCGGTGGTGTCTCCGGCGTTCGCCGGCAAGAGCATGCTGGCCAGCCAGCGGCTCGTGCTCTCGGCCATCGCGCACCTCATGAAGGGCGACCGCGCCCCGGTGCACGCGGTCGATACGCTGAAGACCAAGGCTCCCTGAGCCGCTGAGGACGAGGCTTTCGTAGCCTCGCGCGCGTGCTGCGAAAAATGGGCGGCGCTGAAGAAGCGTCGCCCATGATCTTTCTCCGCTGATACCGCCTCCCGAACCCGGTCACGCTCACAGCGTCGCGAACCCCAGCGGGGTCGTATCGCGCTACGCGGTGGGTCGATCGCCGGTGCCGGCGCCGCTCGATTCGAGTGACGCCGGTACGCCGTACAGCGCTTCGGCGACGCCGATGAGGCCCTGGGCGTCGAAGTGCATGCGCTCGCAGGCGTGGTGCCGGTGCTCGCCGATCGTGGCCACGTAGTCGATGACCAACGTGCGCGCCTCCGGGTCCCACGCGATGTCGCGCAGATCGAACCGCATGCGGCCCACCTTGGCGATGGCCGCGTTCCAGTAGGCCGCGAGGGCTTCGCGGCCTACCACCGTGGGGGTGCCCACCGTGGCCAGCGCCTTGGGCGAGGTGAACCGAACGTTCTCGGCGAAGAGGGCCGCCACCGTGGAGACGTCCTTGTTGCTCCAGAGCTCGGTCCACCGTCGTGCGAAAGCCAGCGCCTCTTCGCGGGTCATGGGGTTCCTCCTGCGCTACTTCTTGCCGTCGTCGTTTCCCCCGCCGCCCGTACCCATGCCGAAGGCGGCCTTGGCCATCTGTTCGATCTGTGCGCGCTGCTCCGGGCTCATCTGCGCGAGCATTGCCTGCGCGGCCTCGAACATTCCGCCCAGGCCTGCCGGCGCGGCGCCGGCTCCGCCACCGCCCATGCCTTCGAGGGCCTTCTTGGCCGCTTCCGCCGCGCCCGGGTTCGCCGCGAGCAATCCCTGGAGATCGCCGAGCTGCGCGCCGAGGGCGCCGATGTCGAGACCGGCGAGACCGCCTGCCATGCCGCCGAGGCCGAGGCCCGGTGCGTCGAGCATGGCGTGCATCTTGTCTTTCAGGAGCGCGTGCGCCTCGCTCTCGGACACGCGTGCGACCCACTGGCCAGCCTCGCCGAAGTGCTCCACCGCGGCGTCGTACGAGGGCTGGGCCTCTTTCCACGCGACGTCTGGCACGATGAGCACGCCGCGCGCGTCGGTGTGCGCGTCGACCGCGGCACCGGCCACGTGACGCACGTAGGCGCCCAGATCCTCGGGCTCGCTGCCGAAGCTGATGCCGAGAAAGCAGGCGGTCGCGTCGGCGCCCACGGGAACGAACGGGTACGTGGACTCCATCGCCTCCGTCGCGTTCGCCGCGGGGGTCATGTCCTGGGTCTTGCAAAGGTCCGCGTAGGGAACCCGAAGTAGCGCGATGGCGTCGATGCTCATGGCGCGGAGCATAGCAAACGCCGGAGGTCTACTCGATGTACATCGCCTCGATGAGGCTCTTGTACTTCTCGTTCACGACCTTGCGCTTCACCTTCATGGTGGGGGTGAGCTCGCCGGAGTCCACCGAGAAGTCGGTGGGGATGATGGAGATGCGCTTGATGGTCTGCACCCGCGCCAGATCGCGGTTCACGCCCTCGACCAGCCCTTCCACGTGCTTCTTGAAGATCGCGCATACGGCGGCCTCCGCCACGTCGCGGGCGGGGCTCCCGCAGGCCTCGGCCTCGTGGGTGATGCGATCGATGTCGAGGGTGAGGAGCGCCGCCAGGTACTTCTTGCGGTCGCCCACCACCACCGCCTGCGCCACCACCGGGATCGACTTGAGCTTGCCCTCCAGCACCTGGGGCGCGATGTTCTCGCCGCCGGCGGTGATGAGGAGATCCTTCTTGCGGTCGGTGATCTGCAAGAAGCCGCCTTCGAGGGTTCCGATGTCGCCGGAGTGGAGCCAGCCTTCGGCGTCGATGGTGGCGGCCGTGGCGGCGTCGTCCTTGAAGTAGCCGGCGAACACGTGGTGCCCGCGGATGCACACCTCGCCGTCCTCGGCGATGCGCACCTCGCTGCCCGGCACCACGAAGCCGGCCTTGCCCAGGCGATAGCTATCGGGCGCCGAGAACGTGGCGGCGCCGGTACACTCGCTCATCCCGTACACCTCGTAGATGTCGAGGCCCACGCTGCGGAAGAAATCGAGCGTGCTGCGGCTGATGGGCGCCGCGCCGGTGATGGGCATGCGGCACTCGTCGAGGCCCAGGCGATGCTTGATCTTGGAGAAGACCAGCTTGTTCGCCAGCGGGTACAGGAAGGGCAGCGCCTCCCCGCGCTCCCGGGCTTCGCCGCCCTTGAGCCCGACGCCCCGGGCCCAGGCCAGGATCTCCCGGCGCACCCGGGGACTGGCCTCGGCGGTCGCCTTCATCTTGGCTTCGATCTTCTCCCATACCCGCGGCACGCCCAGAAAATACGTGGGATGCACCTCGGCCATGGCCTCGAGCACGCCGTCCACGCTGGGCGCGAAGGTGACCTGTGAGCCCATGCCCATGGGGCCGTGGATGGTGAGAATCTGCTCCGCGATGTGCGAGAGCGGAAGGTAGCTGACCGCGCGCTCCTTCTCGGTGAAGCCCAGTCGCGCGATGACCGTGGATGCCGACCAGGTGAGGTTCTTGTGGGAGATCATCACCGCCTTGGGCTCGCCGGTGGTGCCCGAGGTGTAGATGAGCGTGCACACGTCCTCGGGCTTTTGCAACGCGATGCGAGCGTCGAGGTCGGCCTCGGGCACGTCGTCGCCGCGCTTCAAGAGCTCCTCCCACGAGAGGACGCCCTCGTGCTCCGGCTTGCCGGTCATCTGCACGATGGCCTTGAGCTGCGGCAGCTGGTCGCGAATCTCGACGATCTTCTTCACCTGGGCGCCGGACTCGGCCACCACCACCTGCGACTCCGAGTGGTGCGCGATGTAGCGGCACTGTGCAGGGGAGCTGGTGGTGTAGATGCCGGCCGGCCGGCCCCCCGCGAGGATGGCCCCCACGTCGGCGATGACCCACTCCGGCGAGTTGAAGCCCACGATGCTGATGGCGCGCCCTGGCTCGAGCCCCAGGGCGATGAGCCCACGTGCGGCCTTGCGCGTCGTCTCTCGATAGCCGGACCAGGTCATGACCTCCACACGCCCCCCGCGCTTCACGCGGAGCGCCGGGTGATGGCCGACCCGTTTGGCAGTTTCGTCGAAGACCTCGGAGACGGTGCGCAGCATGACCTAGACGATACTGTTTTTTTGCGCCCTGTCAGCAGGAGCGACGGACTATCCCGCGATGCGCCACGGGCGCCTGCGTCATGCGCCCGCGCGTCAGTAGGCGGTGATGTCGAGAACGTACCCCGGCGGCAGGGCGAGCTCGCCCAGCGTGCTGGCCACCGCTCGTTCGAGCTTGCCGTCGCCGTGTACGCACACGTCGATGGCGCGCCGTTGGTCTTCCCGGAGCACCACGGTCTCGCGCTCGACTTTTCGGAAGGTCGCCACCTGGGCCGCGGTCACCGAACCCTGGGGCCCGGAGATCCAGAGCCGCTGCAGGCTATCGGGCGTTCGGCTCGGCTCGCTCCCGCGCACCAGCAGATCGAGGAGCGCGTCCGCTTCGCCGAACCTGCCGACCACGGCGCCCTCGCTCTGGAGGAGCAACTGCTCCCGGACCTCGCTCACCGGCAGGCCCAGGGTGGCGGCCTTCACGCGGTCCACGTCGACGTTGGTCTCGGACGTCCGGTGGGTGGTGACGGCTGCGCCCACCACACCCTTCGCGCCGCGGGCCGCGCTCGCGGCCAGGTCGCCCAGGCGCCGTAGCTCCGCCGATGACTCGCCGTGGATCCGCACCCGCACGGAGGCCACGTGGTCGCTCGACTCCCAGGCCACGCAGCCCACGATGGGGGCGAGCTTTCGCCCCGCGGCTGCCAGGAGCTCGCGCGGTGTGCGTTCTTCCTCGCCCGGGGCCCGCGCAGCGAAGCGCATCGAGTCGCCGTCCACCTCGTACGCCACCACATCGGCCAGCGGGAGGGCCGCGCGCAGCTCGCGCAGCACCTTCGCGACGTCGGTGGCGCCGAAGATCCGTCCGCGGAGCGTGCGCGCGCGCCGTGCCTTGGCGTCGGCCACTGATTCGGCGAAGTCCACGAGGTGCAGGTGCACGCCCGGGGGGCTCTTGCGCTCTGCCTCGGCCAGCCGCGCGGCCACCCGTGCGAGCGTCTCTTCCGAGTCTGCTGCGACCGTACCGACGACCACTGGCGCGATGCCATCGCGGGTCGCGAGGCACGGTGCCGGCGCCATCTCGATGGTGAAGCGCGCCACGTCGCCCAGCAGCACCGCGGGCTTCTCGCCGTCTGCGCGCCGCACCACCTGCTTCGAGAGGACGCCGAGATCGGTCGGCGCGGCGCCGAGCGCGCCTGCCGGTGCGAAGGCCGTGGTCACGTCGCTCCAGCGGAGACCGAGGGCGCGCACCCGTGGACTGTCGACCGTGGCGACGAGCTGCTGTACGCCGCCGCCGCAGTTGCTCGATCGCACGCCGGGCATGGTCTGGAGATCGCGCCCCACCACGCGATCGGCGAAGTGAAGAAGCGCAGCGGGGTCGAGGTTTCCGCCTTCGATGACGAAGCGACCCGCCGCCACCGGCGCGTCTTCCCGGGCGATGTCGAAGGGCGCGACCCCCTGGGGCAATTGCGGGCGAGCCTTCTGCGCGGCCTCGTGGACCGCCATGGCCACCGCGGAGGAATCCTTCCCCGGCGCCACCGAAACCACCAGTGTCGTACCCTGGGCACTGGAGCGGCTCTCCAGGTGCGCGATGCCCGGGACGCTCGCGATGGCCTGCTCGAGCGGCTGGGCCAGCGTGGCTTCGTTCTCTTCCGGGCTCGCCGCCCAGGTACCGTGGACCACCACCACGTTGGGCGCGGGTGGGCGCTTCTTCCCCCCGCGCGACACCACGTAGGCCGCACCCACTGCCAGCACCAGGCTCACACCCATGATCGGCAGCATCGATCGCCCGCGCCGCCGGGGGGGCGGTAGGCGAATCTGCGCCAGCGCCGCCCGCGTTTCCGGCGAGTCCTCGCTCTCCGCTGGCTCCTTGGCCTTCGCTGCGCTCTCCGGGGCCGCCTCTTCGGGCGCTCCGGGCGTCTCCTCGCTCATCCCTGGAATCCTGCGGTGCCCATGATCCAGCCGCGAATCTTCTCGGCCTCCTCCGGGCGATCGAGCTCGCGTGCGGCCTGCTCGAAGCGCTGCAGCTCACCCGCGCCGAGCTCGGTGCGCGTGGCCTCCAGCAAGCTCATGAGCGAGCCCCAGTGGCCCTCCAGGAGGCGCCCGTAGGCGAGGAGCTTCAGGCCGTCGTTGCGAACTTCCGCGGTGGAGGCGCTCTGCACCACGTGCTCGGCGATCTGGATCGCGCGATTGCCTTCGCCGCGGTTCACCGCCTCGAACCCCTCCACCAGCGTTTCCCGCAGCGGCCCTTCGGCCTCCAGGGCTTTTTCCGCCTGCAGTCCGCGGAAGTTCTGGAAGGCGAAGAGGCCCGCCAGCACCGCCACGAACGTCTGACGCGTGTAGAGTGCACCGGCCGCCACCAACGTCGCCACGCCCAGCGACACGAAGTGCGCCGCCCGCCTTCCGCGGCCGCCGGTCACCAGCGCGAAGATGGCGGCCATGACGTTGCCGCCATCGAGCGGCAGCATCGGGAGCAGATTGAAGATGCCCCAGATGAGGTTCACCCAGATGATGTCCTCGACGGCCTCGCGCGCCAACGGCGCCGTGGGAGCGCCCAGGATGCTCACCCCGACCATCACCGCGATGCCCAGCACGATGCCCACCGAGGGACCGGCCAGGCTCACCAGGATGCTGCGACCGGGGGTGAGCTTGCGACCGCCCTCGGCCCACGAGGTGGTCCCGCCCATGCCGTGAATCTCGATCTGCGGCGCGAGGCCGAAGGCCTTGCCCATGAGCGCGTGCCCGAGCTCGTGGATGAGCACCGAGACGAACACGACGCCGCCCCACACGGCAATGACGCCGGGGTTGGTGCTCCGGGCAAAGAGCACCATCGTGATGAGGAAAATGAACTGCACGCGGACCGGAATGGACCCGATGCGAAAGGTGAGGCCAGCGCCCATGATGTAGGAGTCTACACCTCCATGGCGGTTTCGTCAGGTCGCTCGCGGTTTGGGCTACGGTGGCGAACCGAGGTCCATGAATCCCAGCGCTCTTCGCTCCGATTGGCTCGCCACCTTCGCGGTCTTCGCCGAGCACCTGAACTTCACCCACGCTGCCCGGGCGCTCGCGCTGTCGCAGCCGGCGGTGCACGTGCAGATCTCGCGGCTGGCGGAGGAGCTGGGCGTGCCGCTCTACGTACGTCGGGGGCGCGCCCTGGAGCTCACCGCCGAGGGCGTCGAGCTCCTGGCATTCACCCGCGAAGCGCGCGAGCACGCAGCTCGCTTCGCCGCGCGCTTCGACGCCCGCAATCGCGGAGAGGAATCGGTGGCGCTGGCGAGCGGCGAGGGGGCATACCTGTATCTCCTGGGCGATGCGCTGCGGGCCTTCGGGCGGCGCTCCAAGGCGAGGCTGCG
>JABFRG010000543.1 GCA_013141295.1 Polyangiaceae bacterium | reverse complement strand
ACCTTCACATGGTGGGGCGGCATGATCGGGCCGGCGATCCTCAACCACCAAGTCTGCAACGGCTGCGGCTTCGGCTACAACGGCAAGACCGGACGAAGCAACGGCACCGCCATCGGCATTTACTTCGGCGTGGTCTTCGCCATCGCCATCTTCCTGTTCATCGTTCGCGTCGCCCTCGGCTGACTTCGAGGCGTGCCACGACCGAGGCTGCGCGTGTTACTCGCGCGCGCAACTTGCTCTCGGCAAATCCCCGTGGAAAGGTGGAGGCCATGTCTGCTTCTCGCCGAGAATTCCTGGGTTACGCCTCGATCGCCGGGGCCCTTGCCTCGCTCCCCACGTCCGCTTTCGCCGGCGACAAGGCCGATCCGAGCCTCGCGGCCTCGCCGCCGCCCGGCTTCGTTCCCTTCGCGGCCCCGGGTCGCATCGTCAAGGTGACGAAGAAGGACTCGCTGCAGGAGAACAAGCTCTATCCCAAGGCCGACGACGCCAAGGCGATGCTCACCAAGGCGCTCACCGAGCTCACCGGCAAGTCCGACCTGCCCACCGCCATCGGCCAGTTCGTCCACAAGGACGACATCGTCTGCGTGAAGGTCAACGGCATCGCCAAGCAGAACATGGGCACCAACAAGGAGCTGGTGATCCCGTTCCTCGAAGCCATGATCCTCTCCGGCGTGAAGCCCGAGAACATCACCGTGCTCGAGCAGTACGGCGGCTTCCTGGCCGGCACCCGGGTGTCGGCGCAGAACGTCCCGAACGGCGTGAAGATCGCCATTCACCAGAACAAGGACGCGATCATGCCGGACCGGCTCATCCCCGGCACCGGCACGCACACCAAGTTCGTGCGCGCGCTCACCGAGTCCACCGCGGCCATCAACTTCGCGCTCATCAAGGACCACTCCATCTGTGGCTACACCGGCGCGCTCAAGAACATGACGCACGGCTGCAGCATCAACCCCCACGACTTCCACGCCCACAACGCCAGCCCGCAGATTGCGCTCATGTACGCGCAGGACGTGGTCAAGTCGCGGGTGCGGCTCTGCATCAAGGATGCCTTCAAGGTCATGGCCCACGGCGGCCCCTTGTGGAAGTCGCCGGACCACGTGAAGGTCCACGAGAGCATCTACGCCTCCACCGATCCGGTGGCGCTCGACACCGTGGGCTGGGAGCTGGTCGAAGAGCTGCGTAAGGGCTACGGCCTCAAGTCGCTCACCGAAGAGAAGCGCGCGCCGGCCTACATTCGCGCCGCCGCCGACCTCGGCCTCGGCATCGCCGACCGCGGCAAGATCAAGCTCCTCGAGCACACCGTCTGAGCAGACCCCGACGGTAAGTCCCCGAGCCTCCGCTCTTCCGAGCGGAGGCTTCGTCGTTTCAGATGGCGTAGTCGGGCAGGAACACCCGCACGCGTCGGGGCGAGACGAAGACCCGATCGCCGGCCTTGAGATCGAGGGCGGCAAAGCGCTCGCGGTCGATCTCGGCGTTCAGGAGCTGACCGGCGAGCTCGGTGCGGAGCTCCACCTTCACCACGGCTCCGGCGGGGTTCACGTGCACCACCCGCGCCTCCAAGCTCTCGCTCTCGGCGCGCGGCTCGCTCTCCACCGCGAGCTCGTGCGGCCGGACGTACACCGCCGTGTCTCGGGCCTCGGCGTGCGGATACTGCGGGTACGGGACTTCGAGCCCCGCCGCCAGCGCGCGCCCGCGCTCCACGCGCCCTTGAAAGACGTTCACGTTGCCCAGGAAGTCCATGACGAACGCGCTCGCCGGATGCTCGAACACCTCGGCCGGCGTGCCTACTTGCTCGATCTTGCCTTGGTTCATCACCACCACGTAGTCGGCCACCTCGAACGCTTCCTCTTGGTCGTGGGTGACGAACACCGACGTCACGTGGATCTCGTCGTGGAGATTTCGCAGCCACTGCCGAAGCTCTTGCCGCACCTTGGCGTCGAGGGCGCCGAACGGCTCGTCCAGCAGGAGCACCGAAGGGCGCGCCGCCAGCGCGCGAGCCAGGGCCACCCGCTGCCGCTGACCGCCCGAGAGCTGCGCCGGATAGCGGTCGCGAATGCCTTCGAGCCGGATGAGCCGCAGGAGCTCGGTCACCCGTGCTTCACGCTCGGCGCGCGGCGCGCCGCGTACCCGCAGCGCGTAGCCGATGTTGTCGCCCACGGTCATGTGACGAAAGAGCGCGTAGTGCTGGAACACGAAGCCCACCTGGCGATCGCGCGCCGCGTGGTCGGTGATGTCCGCGTCGTCGTGGCGCACGGTGCCGGCGTCGGGCACCTCCAAGCCGGCGATGATGCGCAGGAGCGTGGTCTTGCCGGATCCGGAAGGGCCGAGCAGCGCCAAGAGCGCGCCCGCCGGCACCGCGAGGTCGATACCGTCCAGGGCCACGAAGCTCCCGAAGCGTTTGCGCACGCCCTTCACCTCGATGCTCACCGGTGGCCTCCTTGCGGCAGCTCGCGCGCCAGCCTGCTCTTCACCAGCAGCGTCGCGATGGCCACCAGCGTGAGCAGCGAAGCCACCGCGAAGGCGCCGGGCGCGTCGTATTCCTGAAAGAGCTTCTCGATGCGGAGCGGCATGGTGTCGGTCTGCCCGGCGATGTGACCGGACACCACGTAGACCGCGCCGAACTCGCCCATGGCCCGCGCGCCGCACAGGATCACGCCGTACACCAGGCCCCACTTCACGTTCGGGAGCGTCACGTGCCAGAACATCTGCAAGCCGCTGGCGCCCAGGCTCACCGCTGCCAGCTCCTCGTCGGGCCCCACCGCCTCCATGACCGGGATGAGCTCACGGGCAACGAATGGGGCGGTGACGAACGCGGTGGCCAGCACGAGCCCCGGCGTGGCGAAGATGATCTTCAAGGTCGCGCCCGAGGGCCAGATGCCGAGGGCCCGCTGCGCGAGCACCGAACCCGCGAAGAGGATCACGCCGCCGCCGAGCACCGTCGTACGTGGCCACGCCCAAAGGCCGCGCCGCAGCTTCGGGCTCGAGGGGCGGAGGAATGCGTAGCTCGCGCCCAGGACCACCACCACCAGCGCCGACGTGAGGTACGGCATCACCGCGTAGCCGTCCCTTTGCAAAAAACCGCCGAAGTACCCCTGGAGCCCGAAGAGCAGCACGAACATGAGCCCCGCCACCACCGGCGAGACCGCGAACGGTAGATCGATGAGCGCCGTGAGCAGCGTGCGGCCGCGGAAGCGAAATCGCGCGATGGCCCACGCGGCCGCCACCCCGAAGACGACGTTGAGCGCCAGCGCGATGGGGACCACCGTGAGCGTGAGCAGGATGGCGTCGCGAGTGTCGGGGTCGGCGAACAGGTGCTGCCAGTAGGCCCCGGCACCGTTGCGAAAAGCCTCCACGAACACGCTCACCACTGGCAGGACGATGAGGACGCCCACCACGAGGAGCGTCGCCGCGATGAGCGTGCGCCGCAGCCAGGCCGGGTCTTGCCGCGCGCCCGATGCGCGTACGCGCTCAGCGCTCATGACGACGGCTCCATCGTTCGAGCAAGTTGATGGCCACCAACAGGGCGAAGGACGCGACGAGCAGCACCACCGCGATGGCCGTGGCCTCGGCGTAGGCGAACTCCTCCAGGCGCGCCACCACCAGGATCGGCGCGATCTCCGTCTTGTACGGCATGTTGCCGGAGATGAAGACCACCGAGCCGTATTCCCCGATGCTCCGGGCGAAGGCCAGCGCGAAGCCGGTGATCAGCGCGGGCAGGAGCGCCGGCAGCAGCACCGTGCGAAACGCCTGGAGCCGCGTCGCTCCCAGCGAAGCTGCGGCTTCCTCGACCTCCGGGTCCACGTCCTCGAGCACCGGTTGCACCGTGCGCACCACGAAGGGCAAGCCCACGAACACCAGCACCAGGACGATCCCCAGGCGCGTGTAGGCTACATTGATGCCGGCGGGCACCAGGTAGCGCCCCAACCACCCGTTCTTCACGTACAGGCTGGCGTACACCAGGCCGCCCACGCTGGTGGGAAGGGCCAGCGGCAGGTCGATCATCGCGTCGACGAAGCGCTTGCCGGGAAACCGATAGCGCACCAACACCCAGGCGATCATCAACCCCAGCACCACGTTCACCAGCGCTGCGATCAGTGAGGTTCCGAAGGTGAGGAGGTAGGCGGCGCGGGCGCGGTCGGTCCAGGCAGCGTCGGCCATCTCGTGAAAGGAGAGGGTGCTCGCCTTGGCGAAGCAGGCGAGGATGGGCAGCAGCACCAGCATCCCCAGATAGAACACCGTGTATCCGAGGGAGAGCCCGAAGCCCGGCAGCACTCTGCGGCGCGCGCCCACGGCTACTTGCGCGGCTGGTAGATGGCATCGAACACGCTGCCTTCGCCCACCAGTTGCTTGTGCGCGTCGGGCCAGTCCTTTGCGATGTCGGTGATGGGAAAGAGCTTCATTCCCTGGGGAAACACGTCGGCGTGGCGCGCGAGCACCGGCTCGCTGCTGGGCCGGTAGAAGTGCTTGGCGAAGATCTCCTGCGCCTCGTCGGTGTACGCATACTTCAGGTACGCCTCGGCCACCGCGCGGGTCTTCTTGCGGTCGACGTTGGCGTCCACCACCGCCACCTGTGGCTCGGCGAGGATGCTGATGGGCGGGTCGACGATCTCGAGCTCGCCCTTGGCCTCTTGCACCTCCAGGTGGGCCTCGTTCTCCCAGGTGAGGTGCACGTCGCCGATCTGCTTCTGCGCGAAAGTTGCGCTGGCACCCCGGGCGCCGGAGTCGAGCACCGGGACCTGCTTGTAGAGACGCGTCACGTAGTCGATGGCGTCCTGGCGCGAGCCGCCGCGCACGGTGACCGAGCCCCAGGCCGCGAAGAAGCTCACGTAGCCATTGCCCGAGGTCTTGGGGTTGGGCGTGATGATCTGGATGCCCGGCTGCACCAGATCGGGCCAGTCCTTGATGTGCTTGGGGTTCCCCTTTCGCACCACGAACACCACCGTCGAGAAGTAGGGGCGCGACTGGTTGGGTAGCCGCTCCACCCAACCCGGGGCGATGAGCCCCTTCTTGCGGATGGCGTCGGTGTCCACGAACGATGCAAGGGTGGTGACGTCGGCATCGAGCCCGTCGATGACCGCGCGCGCCTGGGTGCTCGAGCCGCCATGCGACTGCTTGATGGTGACGTGGGTGCCGGTCTGCTTCTCGTAGGCGGGGACGAAGTGCTCGTTGATGTCGCGCCACAGCTCGCGGGTGGGGTCGCACGAGACATTGAGCAGGGTGACGCTCGCACTCGAGGTGGACCCGCCGCCACCGCCGCCCTTGCATGCTGCGACCAGAGCCACCGCGAGCAGCGCGCTGCGGGACCACGTTCTCGAAGAGCGGATCATCGGATCGCCGCCCCGATGCGAGAAGCATTCCACCGCTCGGGGTCGAGGATTCCCCCCGATAGACGCAGCATTCTTGGGCGCGCTGCAGACGATGCCCGTGCAGCGCGACGGGCTGGGGCCAGCAAATGCGATGGGCACTCTCACCGGACGTCTACCCGCACGGTGTGTACGTCGGTGCCCCCTCGCGCGTCGCGGAGCACGACCCACAGATGAACAGACCCCGGCGTCGAGGGCGCGCGCCAGGTGTTCGACGAGTCGCGTTCGGCGTCGGCCTCGGTGCGCCCGGTGCGGTCGACGTCCCAGCTTCCCTGGGTGGCGAACCACGACACCAACATCGACTCGCGACGGTCTACCACCGTGCGCGACGCAAGATCGAAGGCGACGTAGGGCTCCGCGCCGTCGCACGGTGCTGACGTGCACGCGGGCCACGACGCCGTGACCGGCAGCGCCTCGCCGGCTCGCACCGCAACGATCGCTGCATCGGCGTGGGGAGTGCCGGCGGCGGTCAACGAGAGCGCTGGGTTCGCGTTGGGACGGTAGCGACGTCCATAGTCGGCGGTGGCCTCCAGCGTCGCCCCCGGGAGGCCGCAGCGCGTGCGCACCTCGAAGAGCGCGAGATCGGTACCTGGCACGCGAATTCGGCCAGGCTGGTAGTAGCCGCCGGTGGCGTCGGGATCGGCCGGTCGCCCCGATGGCTCACCGGTGGCGCCCGCGGAACGCTCCGGGCCGAAGAGACCGCAGGCGTTGCCGGGCACCGTGCCCGTCACCGGCGCGCCCGCGCTCGCGCCCAGCGCGACGATGCCCGTGTCGTCCAGGCATGACGCGCTCGCCGGCGAGGCTTCGGCGAGGCCGCGCCGATCTCGGCAGAACGCGAAGTCGGCCACGAGATCGCCGCGAGGGCCCTCGGGACCGGCCACCAGCACCGAAAGCTTCACCGGCGCGCCGGGCGCTGCCTCCGCAGGCTCCGCGCGCACCGCGAGCACCCGCAGGCGGTCGACCCGCGAGGTGCGATCGTCGATGTCGGGCCGGCACGCCATTGCCGACAAGACCAGCGCAGCGAGCAAGCAGGCAGTGCGCATCACAGGTTCCACCGCAGGCCGAAGACCGGGAGGATCGGGAAGCCGGACAGGGTCGACCGCGTGCGGTAGTCGCGGGAGTACACGAGCTCTTCGGGGTTCGAGCGATTGGTCACGTTCTGCACCTCCAGATAGGTTTCGAGCTCGCCGCGCGGCAGGGGGAAGCGCTTGGAGACGCGCAGGTCCACCTGGAAGAAGGCGGGAATGCGCTCGGTGTTCTTGGCGCCGAAGAGCGGCTCGGCCGCATCGCGACGGGTGTCGGTGACGGTCCCAACCACCGGCGTCCGGGGAAATCCGGTGGCGAAGCGCACGCGGGCTCCCACCTCGAAGCCCCGTCCAAGGTCGTAGCTCCCGAGCGCGGTGAGCACGTGCGATTGGTCGTAGTCCGAGAGACGGTACGCGGCGCCGGGCGCGTCGCGTCGCTCGCTGCGCACGATGGAGTAGCTGACCCATCCGAAGAAGCCCCGGGCCAGCTCTTGCCGGAGCATCGCCTGCATGCCGTAGGCGCGCCCCTGACCCACGCCCACCAGCGCCTCGGCCAGGAGCGGCGCCTGAGAAGGACTGCGAGCCGCGAGGCCGTCGGAGAGGAGCCCGAAGGCGGTGGTCTCCAGCGTGGTCTTCGCGAACAGCCGCGCGGAGACGCTCACCAGAAAGTGATCGCCGGTGGCCGCGCCCAGCGACGGATTGCCGAACACCGCCGAGAGATCCTCGGGCATGGCCGGTTGGCGCACGCGGGCGTAGGCGGCCTTGATGCCCAGGCGCGGCGTGGGATCGAAGCGCACCGCAAGGCGCGGCTCGAGGGCGGCGTCCTCCCGGAACGCGCCCACCGAAGGCGTGTCGCCCTCCACCGGCGTCTTGCGGCTCACGCTCACGAAGGTGGGGTCGAAGCGCAGGCCCGGCACCACGTGCATTGTGCCGCCGAGGAGCGCGAGATCGAGCTCGGCGTAGGGCGCGAGCCCCACCGTGGTCACGCCCCAGGTGTCACGGTTGAGGCGATCACGCGGCGGCGCACCGAACACACGTACGTCGCCCTCTCGCGCCGGCGTCGTGATGGAACCCGAACGCTCGAGGGTCGTGCTCGCCACCTCGGCATCGAGCCCTGCCGACAGCGTGAGGAGCCGATGAACGCGGCTCCGGAAGCTGGCGCGGGTGGCGTAGCGGCTCGCGTCGGCGGTGACCTGCGTCGGCACCTCGCCGAAGCGCTGATCGAGCTCACGGTGGTCTACGCCGAAGGACGGCACCACCTGCACCTGCGCGCCGTCCACGGTGCGCTCGTAGGTGGCGTAGATGCGATAGAACGAGGTGCGCTTGGTCTCGCTGCGCGAGAACAGGGGGTCGATGCTGGGGGCGTTGCGCGAGGTGCGGTCGCTGCCGTAGAGGCCGGTGAGCGAGAGCCGCTCGTCCTTGCCCAGGTCGTAAGAAACGCGGCTCTGGCCGTCGAGGTAGTGGGGCGTGGGAAAGTACTCTTCGATGTCGTTCTTGGCGAAGGCGCCCAGCAGCGTGTCCACGTGACTTCTACGGAGCGCGGCCTCGACGCGGAGCTTCTTGGTGACCGGAAGGCGGAGGCTCCCGGAAGCGTCGTAGAGATCGACCCCCACGCTGCTCCGGACCCGGTCTTCGTCCCAGCGCTTGGTCTTCACCAGGACGATGCCGCCGAGGCCTCGTCCGTAGGCCGCGCCGTAGGCTCCCGGCGCCAGCTCCACCGTGTCCACCAGCTCGGTGGCGAGAATCGAGCGCAGGCCGCCGTCGTGATAGAGGCGCGGCACCAGCACGCCATCCACGTAGACGCGCGTGTCTTCCGGCGAGGCGCCCCACACGATGAGCTGACCCGACCCGGCGGCGGACCGTGCCACGCCCGGCATGCTCTCCACCACCTTGAGCACGTCGCCCTGGGTACCGGGGAGTCGCTTGGCCTCGTCGCCGCGAATCTCCGTGGAGACGGCGCGGCGCTCCAGGGTCGGGGCGCTCACGACGATCTCGAGATCGTCACCGGGCGGCGCGCCCGCTCCCGGCGGCGCGCCGAGGTCGATCTCGTACAGTGCCTCGAGCTTCTTCCCGGCGGCGAAGGTCTCCTCGGTGCGCAGCGGCGTCAAGCGTTCGCCGGAGAGGGTCACCGTGCGCGCGCCCGGAGCCACGCCCTCGAACGCAAAGTGTCCCTCGCCATCGGTGACAGCCTGGACTCCGGTGTCGAGCGCCACGGTAACGCCCGGGAGCGCCTTCTTGGTCTTGCGATCGGTCACCGTGCCGGCGAACGTCGCGGTGGTCGGAATCTCGTCCTTCAGCGTGAACGCGTAGCGGTAGAGGATGCGGATCTTCGCCCGTACGCCGTCGATCTCCGCCGGATCGAACACGAAGCCCCGGGCGGCAGCAACCGCCGCTGCGTCGAAGGCCGGGCCCCGGGACTCCACGACCTCGACGTCGCCCACCTCACCGCGCTCGGAGATGGAGAGCCGCAGCACCACCTCCACCGAGGGCGGCGCTCCCGGCTTGCGCTCGCTCGGGGGATAGTCGGCGGCGACGAACTTGAGGACCTTGGGCGGCTTGGTGAGCCGCGGTTGCGCCGGGGCTGCGCCGCGCGGCTGCGCTGCCGCGAGGGTGGGCGGTGCCAGGAGAGCCAGCACGAGCGCGCCTGCGAGGTGCCGAGCCCTTCGAGGTCCTGGAAGGAAGGTCGCCATGCTCACAGGGTGAAGCGCATGGCCACGGTGAAGGTTGCGGAGACCGGCTTGCCGCATCGCATCGCCGGGTCGAACGTGGCGGCCCGGGCCGAAGCCAATGCGGCCTCGTCGAGGCCGTAGCCGAGCCCCTCGAGGACGCGCACCCGCGCCACGTGACCGCGCTCGTCGACGGTGATCTCCACGCGCACGCGTCCGGAGATGCCGGCTGCGCGCGCGGCATCCGTGTAGGCAGGCTGGGGTACCGCCAGCGCCTTGGGCTTCCCGGGTGGCTCGTCGCAGGGGTCGCCCTTGGCAGGTGCGGTCAGCACCCGGCGGCTCGTCTCCACCGGCCCGGCGCTGCCGCCCGCGCCTCCGCCTCCGCCCGTGGGGGGACC
>JABFRG010001140.1 GCA_013141295.1 Polyangiaceae bacterium | reverse complement strand
GCTTGCTCAGATTTCAGCGACTTCCTCGCCATGATTGCCGATTGCCGGTCGGCCTCCCGGGTTTTGGAGGGGCGTGGCCTGCCACAGCCGCGCTCGATTCGCACCCCGGTGTCGCTGATGGGTCACGAAGCGGCGCAAATACTGGGCGTTCCTCAGGCCAACATCGCGCTCTGGGAAAAGAGCGACAAGCCGCCGCGCGCCGACGTCCTGCCGAAGATGGCCACCCTCTACGGGGTGAAGCTCGACGCGCTCTTCGTCGACAAGCCCTCCCGTCGAAAACAGCCGGTCGGGAAAGCACAGGCACTCTTCGAGAAGCTCACCAAGCTCCCTCGAAGCCAGCAGCACAAGGTGCTCGAAGTCCTCGAAGCGCTCCTCGGACAGTACCTACGCGCTGGGTGAGTCATGAGCCCATCTGCACGGCGTGACCCCGAGCGCCGACCCACGGGGACAGGGATGGGGGCTCGCTGTCACTCGAGGCGGTAGTCGAACCGGTCCTGCCAGTCGCGTCCGGCATCCTGTTGCTGGACCGCTTTGAGCACGTCGACAATCTGGTCGAACACCGGCCCCAACAGTTTTCGCGATTCGGCCGAATGGGTCCACACGAGCGTAACCGGTCGCTCTATGTCGGTGGAGAGTCGGTCCCATAGTGCATCGAGGTTGTGCCCGTAGTACGGGCCCATTTCGAGGGCTTCGCATAGCGCTTGATGAAAGTCCTCCTCGCTTCGAAGCGTGCGACCATCCAATACGACTTCCATCTATTTCCACCGTCCGATTGGGTGCGCCGACCCATAGTGATCGGCGCTCACGTACAGCAATCCGTCGTTCGAGTAGAGAAGTCTGGTGCCAGGTTGCTTGGCGCGGCTCATCGTGTTCGAGAGGCCAACGTCAGCCTCATGCCAGACTCGTCCAGGGGCTTCGGGGACGACGTTGTTCGTGTTGCGATAAACGTCACCTCCAATCTGCCCTCCCGGCACCGAGTTGTTGACCGCCTTGCCTTCGCGCCATCCCTGTGCACGCGCCTCTCCCTTGGTGACATAATTGCTCGGGAGATCTCCGGTTTGTTGAAGGCTCTCAATGACTTCGCCAGCCTTGTCGGCCGCGGCAAGCGACTGGCGTAGCTTCGCTGCGTTGGCGGCGTTGTGCCCCTCTGCCATGGGGTCCGGGGCCCGTGCCGCGCCGCTCCTCGTAGGGCATGACTCTTGGAATGCCGCGCCGAAGAAGATCGGGAAGGCGAACATCCCGATCTGGTTCTCGTTCTCGACCATTGTTGCGCCGAACACGAGCATTGCGGCGCCGGGCCCCAGACCAGAGAGGGCGCCGAGGGTGGCGCCGGCTGCCATGTGGTAGGCGGCGCCGTCCATGAACTGGCCCCAGGTCAGGCTGGTCGGCGCGGTGAGCGCGTACCCGAGGCCTGCGCCGATTCCACCCACCACGCCAAGGATGAGGCACTGCGGACAGTTCCCGCTCGGATCGCTGAGGTTGACGGGGTTCTGGTTCGGCCAGCTCCACAGCGTGCCCCGGGCATCGTGGAAGCCGAAATCATCGGCGCTCAGGAAGATCCCGATCTCCGGCGCCCACACCCGCGCGCGCATGTCATACGTGCCGTCCGGCCCCCCGAAGTCGGACCACCAGCGACCCTTCCAGCGGAGTGGCTGCTCCACCACCGCCGCAGGGGTCTTCGCATCGGCGGCGAACGCCTTGCCGAACGCAGCGTATCGGTAGCCGCCGAGGTCGGCGCCGCCAGGGGCGCGGAGGCGGCGAACGTTACCGGCGAGGTCGACCTCGTAGTACACGATGGGGTTCGCGGCGCCGGTGTCGTGCATGCGTAGCGGGTGGTCGACGCCGTCGTAGAGCCACGAGCGCGTGACATGAAGGGGACCGGGCGCGAGCTGGGCGACGATGTTGGCGCCTTCGTAGGCGTAGTACTCCCAGGTCGTGCCGCCGGCGTTGGTCTTGGTTTGCTCGAAGCGGCGGAAGCTGGCGTCGTAGCCGAAGCCGTAGGTATCGGTGTCGGCGCCCCTTGCCTGGGTTGCGCTCTGCAGGTGACCGAAGCGATCCCACGTGAAGGTTGCATCGCCAAGCGCCGTCACGTTGCCGCCGAGATCGCGCGCTACCGTGCGCCCGCCCACCGAGGCCGGCACGGCGGAGTCCGCGAGGCCTCCGCCGGCGAGCTTCGGGCGCTGGTCCGCCAGCGCCACTTCGCCATTTTGCTTCAGGGCACCGAGCGCGTTGTACGTGTAGGTTGCAACGACGTCGGCCTGGCCGGTCACCTGCCGCGTGATGGTGGTGAGGCGATCGAGTGCGTCGATGGCGACGACGTCGGTGCCCTCTGGGTCGACCATGCGCGTGACGTTGCCGGCAAAGTCGTAGGTTGCGGTGTAGCAGCGGTCGAGGCCGGTCTTGCCGGGATAGATGTAACAGCGCGAGGTGATGCGCCCCTGTACGTCGAAGAGCTGAATGCGCTCGTGACCATCGGGGAACACCAGGCGCTTGCTGCGCCCCATGGCGTCGTGCTCGTGCGTGTAGGTTCCCTCGGCCGCCACCACGCTGGCCACCTGGCCGCGCGTGTCGTAGCTGATGCCGTGCGGTCCGTCGCCGTTGGTGACCTCCGAGAGGTAACCCTGCTTGTCGTAGGCGTAGTGGGAATTCGCGTTCGCGTCGGCGAAGAAGACGTTGGGGAACCCGCCATAGACGCGGGTATCGGTGAGTCGGCCGCCGGCCTCGCGGGTGTAGTCGGTGAGGCCACCGCCGTTGAACCACTCGGAACGGGTGGTGTTCCAGTCGGCATCGTAGGTGAGCTGGGCTACCGAATAGCCCGCGGGCCGTGACGCCTCGATCGCTGTGGGGTGGGTGCCGAACTCGACGTCGTAGCCATGGGTCAGGTCGAAAAACTGTCCCTGCGGATGGTCCCGAAGCGGGCTGTCGGTGAGCCCGCCGCCCACGGTGGCGGGGACCCCTTGCACGTCGCGCAAGCGCGAGACCTGCCCTCGATAGGTGTAGTCCTGCACGTGCACGAGTTGGAACGTCGCGTCGCGGTAGAACGTGGCCCGTGGCAACGCCAGCGAGCGGTGCTCCTGACCCGAGAACGAGCCGACGCCAATCTGGTATTCGCCATTTCCCAGACCCGCTTCCGCATCGAGCGAGGGACCGGTGGCGCCGGGAGCCCCACCCATGAATGCGGTTCCCTGCCAGGCGCCCGCACCCGGTATCGGATACGTGGAGCCGTGCGCGCGGCCGGCCGCGTCGACGAAGCCGATGGCGCGTCCCAGCTGATCGAACGAGGCGCGTTCGATGCGCCCCAGGCGGTCGGTGGTTTGGGTGAGCTCGCCGGTGGGCTTGTAGGCGAACAGCTCGGCGCGGCCGTCGGGGTCTTTGCGCGTGATGAGCCTGCCTTCGGGACCGTAGTCGAAGGTCCACGCCTTGCCCGCCGGGAGATCCGGCGTGCGAATCTCGGTGATGCGATCTTCCTCCGAGCACCCGCACGACGTGCTGGTGTAGCCGAAGGTCGTGCGGTTCTTGGGCGCGTCCTCGGCGGCGGTCATGCGGCCGTTTGCGTCGAACGAGAAGCTGGCGCTCGTGCGTCCGTCGCTGGCGCTGGTGACGTTGCCGGCGGCGTCGTGCACCGCGGTAGAGACGCGCCCGAGCGAGTCTTCCACGCGGTTAACGAGCCCCAGTGGATCGTAGCCGAAGGTGGTGGTGAGACCGTTCGTGCTCGCGGTGTCGACGAGCCCGTCGGCTCGATAGGTGAAGGTCGCTTCGGTGCGCACCAGCGAGGCGCCGCCCGGCAGGTAGTGCTTGGTGACCTTGGTCAGGCGACCATTTGCGTCATACACGTACCGGAGTGCGTTGTTGGCGCCGGTCCAGGTCTCGAACGGTCGATCGTCGGCGCCGTAGAGGGTGCGCTCCAGCACCGGCGGATTGGCATCCGACGCGTTGGTGAACACGTGCAGTACGCGCCCCTGAGAATCCCAGGCGTACCTCCGCCCCACCGGCGTACCGTTCACCTCCACGTGGTCGCCGCGACCGATGTTGTTGGCGTAGGCGAGCGGATTCCCGTAGTCGAGGTTGGCTGCACCCTGTGGAATCAGGTCGGCAAGGCTCGCCGCGTACACGGTTGTGGAGGTGTAGCTCTTGCCGTCCGCGGTATACTGCTCGGTGGCCAGCTGCCCGCGGTCGTTGCTGCTGAAGATGTGGGTTACTCCACGTGCATCGGTGTACTGACCGGTACGGACGGTTCGACCGTTTGCGTCGCGCGCAATGGGCTCGGTGAGCGCGGGGCGCATCGAGAATACGTCACCGGCCGGCTTCGTGGTCCCGCGCAGGACCCCGTCGTCGCCGTAGCGATATTGCGTCACGTCGCCGCGCGGCGACTCGCGCCGTACGAGCTTGAAGTGTTCGTAGGCGAACTTATGCGCTGAGCCGTCGGGCAACTTGAGCCGGGCCATGTTGCCCAGTCCGTCGTACGAAAGCTCGGTGCGCCGATTGGCCGCGTCGACGATGCTGGTGACGCGTCCGCCCGTGTACGCGAACGTCGTAGCATCGCCGTTGGCGGTCACGATGCGAGAAACGCTACTGGAAGTGGCGCTGACGTACTCCAGCGTCCGAAGGGGATCGCCCTCGCGCGTCCGCTCTTCGGTGAGTCGACCGCGCGCGTCGAACGTGGAAACGGTGCCGGTGGTGGTGTCCGTCAGCAGACCGTCGCCAGAGGGCGTGAACTGCAGCGAACGGGTCGGAGCATACTCGCTCGCGAGGCGCACGGAGGCCGCGTGAATGGTGCTCGAGCTGGGGGGCAGGTAGTAGAGCTCGCCGCGGGTTCGGGGCTCGAAGTATCCGCCGGCCATCAGAAGCGGCTGCGAAAGATCACCATCATCCCCGCTCGATGCGTCGGCGATGGTGAGCGCCGCTTCGCCGCTGCGCGGGTCGAACACCACCATCCCGACTGCGCTGGATACCCAGAGCATGCCGTCACCGGCGACGGCCATGCGGGTGGGCTGGTTGAGCGGGAAGCGCTCCCGAGAAAGGCGCATGCCCTTGGGTGGAAGAACCCGACCCACGCCGTCGCCGAATGCCCGCTCCACGCGACTATCGGTCCCGATGCGCCCAGCCGCATTGGGGAGGACCCGGAATACGAGATTCCTCCGCCGGTCGCCCACGTAGAGCGTGCCGTCCGCCGCGAAGGCCACGCCGTGCGGGTGCCCCATTCGGAGCGAGCCCAGGGGGACTTTGGGGTCCGACGCGGGCTCGCCCGTCGTGGCCAGAAGCGGTGAGGCTACCGGCACCGCGTCCGCGAGATTTGCCGTCAGTATCTGCGGCGCGAGGGGATCGCCCGAGGTGAAGATCGCCTGATCACCGTGACCCGTGATGGCCGGCGCATTGAGTGCGGAGGGCGTTCCGCTGTCGCCGAGCACCCGCGTGCCCAGGTTGCGCGTCCCCGCGGCAGAGACGTCGTAGTAGGCACTCTCTGTCGCGAGGAGCACGTGCCGCGCGCCACCGACGTATGTGGTCGCCATCGCCAACGGGAAACCCGCCACCGTGGCAGGGAACACGTCGGTCGTGGTGCCGTCATCGCGGAGGGAAACCACCTTGCCCGCGAAGCGATCGAAAGCCAGCAGGTCACCAGTGGTTCGGTCCATCGCGAAGGTCACGATGGGGCCGTTCAGAGCGCTGAAGATCGGGCGGGTGAAGAGCCGAGGCCGGAAGTACTCGGGCGTTCCGTCGCCATCCATGAGCACCGACTCGGAGCCGGTCGGGTCGCGGTACAGGTGGCTCCAACCCGACAGCATCCACCCGGGTCCGAAGGGCGAACCCATTCGATGGGGGAGGAAGGCCGGGCGCTCGATGGTGATGGGGCCGGGCTCGACCTGCGCTTCCACCGGCGCGCCGCCGGCGCTCTCCATCGTGCCGAACTGGCCCCGGCGCGAGATGCAGCTCTTGCTCTGGGAGAAGCCGATGGTGAGGCGTTGCGTCTGATAGCCCGCGGAGAATGTATCGGCGCCCGCGCCGGGCACGTAGAAGACACCGTCCACGTACGTATCGCCGACGCCCGCCGGCTGGTCCTGAGACGACGACGTGCCGCCGCCCACCGCGCCAACCGAGAACCCGATGGGACCGAGCGTCGTAGCCCCAGCGCGGCACGCACCGATGGCGCACGATCCCGGGGCGGTGGAGAAGATCTCGTCGGCCGCGCTGCGCGGTACGCAGGAGAGGTCGAGCTTGGGGGACCGCACGAGGCGCTGCATTCCGGTGGCCGGGTAGCTAGCCGCAGGGGTCGAAGGCGGTGTGACGTCCGCGGGCTGTGGTCGGAACGTGCCCGCCAGATCGCTGGAGTAGCTGAGCCCGGGCTCGAACGATGCGCCGCGCCGCGCGAAGGCGGGGAGGGGAATGCTGGCTTTGAGCACGCCGTTGGCGGTGCCCGCGGAGCTCCCCACGCCACATTGCATCTGCGAGCGATTGGGATCGCGCCCGTTCCCAACGCGGGCTACCCAAACGCCGGCTTCGGTGCCGTTCACATCGTGCGGAGAGAAGTGCTGAACCTTGGTCGACCACCGAGTGCCGTCCCAGCTGGCGAAGCCCTCGTGCTCCCATCGCCCGGTCTTCAGGTCTGCGGTTCCGACCGGAATCTCGATGCTGGTGGGAATACTCTTGGTGTTGGCGATTCGCACCGTGACCGGCTGGGCGAACGACGTCCCGTCGGGCGACAGATCGAACCCATACATGGTGGTAGTCACGTCGGGCAGCGGCACGGTGAAATGCGCGCGCTTCCGGAACGGTGTAACCTGCACGGAAATGTTGGCACTCAGTGCCCCCGGCGGGATCGTCACTTCGATTTCGCCGCTCGTGTCCGTGGCGACGCCCCCAGCCGGCCCGATGACCGTCACCTTGGGATCGCGCTCGATGAGCGCCACGGACCCGACGTCCAGCACCTCGCCCGGGTGCAGATACACGTCGCGCACCGCGGTGAGCCGACCCGCGAGCTTGAACGCCAGGAGCACGTGCGCCGGCGGCGTGCCTTCCACGGCGGTCTCGGGAATGCTGGTGAGGCGCAGGCGGAACGAGCCGTCGGCGGCCGTCGTGAGCACCACGTCGCTACGCTGCGAGCCCGGAATGTCGGTGGCCTCGATGGTGTACCCACCGAGCGCCGCGCCGTTCGCGTCAACCACCCGGCCGAACACCGACGCGTGGGTCTCGAGCGGCACGTCCACCAGCGGAGGCGGCGTGGGGTCGCAGCCGCCGTCGGGGCACGCGTCCAGGGGCAGCACGATGACGTCCGGTGGCCCACCATCGCCCGGGGTTCCGTGCGGCGGATCGTCGTCGCCCGAGCACGCCACGAGGCCAACGAAAACCACGCACCACGCCAACCACGATGCCACGACCCCACCCCGGTAGTTCATGGGGCTTTTGGACCATGGGCGAGGGGTGATTGTCAACGACCTCGGGTGGCTTCCCGCGCCGCGCGACGGAACTGTGACCCCGCGCGACAAGTACCGAGGGACTACACGTGCAAGACGGTCGAACGCGTGAAGCCGGGCGGGAAGGGCAACCGGCGAACGAGCCTGCGCATCTCTCTCTTCGAACCTTGCACCAAGAAGCCCAAGCCGCGGAAGATGACCTTCGTCTACGGCAAGGTGGCGGGCCGATACGGCTGGATCGCCCTCGATGCCCTGAAGAAGGGCTCTGCGAAGTTCAGCTGCGCCGGCAAGGCCGACAGCTTCTACTGCCCCACGTCGGGCACCTCCCAAGCGCTGCGTCACTGCGTCGGTGGCAAGGATGCGGAGCCGGCCAAGGCCTGTCCCAATGGCTGTACCGTCACCCAGAGCTCCACCGGCGGTGCGCCCGCGGTCTCCTGCAACTGACGGTCTCGAACAAACCTGACATTCAGCTGTCACTCCGCTCCGGTAGGGTTCTTCTCGTTCCACGACACCGAGGAGGAGAGACCCATGAGCCAAGAGAAGAGCACCCAGCGTTACACCGGCAGCTGTCACTGCGGAGCCGTGCGGTTCCAGGCCGACCTCGACCTTTCGCAGCCGGTCACCCGCTGCAACTGCTCCATCTGCGCGAAGGTGGCCCAGACCGGCGTCATCATCAAGCCGGCGGCCTTCTCGCTCCTGGCCGGCGAAGCCGACCTCTCCGACTACGTGTGGGGGTCGAAGATCGGTACCCGGCGCTTCTGCAAGCAATGCGGCATTCATTGCTTCGGCTCCGGCCACCTGGAGCAGCTGGGCGGCGACTACGTATCGGTGAACGTCAACGCCCTCGACGACGTCGACGTCTCGAAGCTGACCATCCTGTACTGGGACGGCCGCCACGACAACTGGATGGTCGGTCCGCGCCCGACCCCGTGGCCGCTCGTCGCCGAGCCCGCTCCTGCCGCTGCGTTCTGAAGAGCGCAGGCAGAGCGCGCCAATCGGCGTCGCTCGGCGACACGATCTATCCGCGAGCGGGCAGCGACGGTAGATCAGATGCATGCGTCGCACCTCGAACCCGGCTCTCCGCGCGTGTCTCCCTTCGGTCCTGGTGCTGGCCCTCGCGTCAGCGGCCTGCGGGAGCGACGAGGCGGCGGACCCGGCGCCCGCCACCGAAGACAACTTCACCAGCGTCGTCCAGGTTCCCGGCTACTCGACCGCGAGCTACCTGGCACCGTTCTCCCCCGGCGTCCTCAAGAGTGCCCGCGCGCAGACGGTGCGGAAGGGGCAGAACGCGCCGCTCAT
Source organism: Polyangiaceae bacterium (assembly GCA_013141295.1). Classification (GTDB taxonomy): domain Bacteria; phylum Myxococcota_A; class Polyangia; order Polyangiales; family Polyangiaceae; genus JABFRG01. Next base: position 758 of record JABFRG010001140.1, on the reverse strand, counting down.
CGGTGCCGGCTCCCGCGGCGGATGCTACGCGCAGCGGCTCGATACCTGGAAGACCAGCGACCTCGTCGTACAGGCCGACGAGCAGTACTACTTCGAAGGCCGGTCGTTTCAGTTCATCCGCTTCTCCGACGGCAAGCTCGGCGTCCGCACGCAGCTGCGCGCGTACCCCAAGGACGATCGCTACGTGCCGCTCTACCTGTATTGCTGGAACAATCGTGGCGACATGCCCACCGCCGACGACATCGTCGATGCGCTGACCACGGGGTGGTTCGAGTTCCGCTTCACGTTCACCCCGTCGAACGCCGCTGCGAAGGACGCTGGCGTCGACGCACACTGAGATCTCCGCTCAGTTGAACGGCGCGCCGCAGCCGAGCCAGGTGTCGAAGAGCGCGAGCTCGGCCGGCTTCATCTTGTGGCCCATGGGCATGGGCTTGCCGCAGGTCGGATCGTAGCGGAGGTTGCAGGCCATGTACCCATCCGCCGCCGTCTCCTTGCACGGCACCACGTAGGCGCGGCCGGTCGCGTCCCGGTACGTCACCAGGGCCTGCCAGTTGCCGAATGCATCCTCCGGAGAGAAGAACGGCGGCAAGGGCTCTTTTGCGTCGTGGCACCCCATCGCTCCGCACCCGGTGTAGCCCTCCCGGCTTCGCATGAAGGGCATCAGGTCTCGCTCGAAGCTCACGCTGCACGCGCCGTCCTGCGTGCACGCGGGGGGCGGCTCGGCGGGCGTGACCGCTGGCGAGGGAGCGGGGCCCGAC
>JABFRG010001266.1 GCA_013141295.1 Polyangiaceae bacterium | reverse complement strand
GGTTTGGCGCCCACCACCTCGACGAGCGCGGCGGAGTAGAAGGGACGCAGGGCCGGCTCCGGCGGCCAGAGCGAGAGATCGCTCACCAGCGTGCGGCGGTTGTCGTCGATGCGCGCCGGGTCGGTCTCGCGCAGGGCGATGGACGAAGGGAGGGCGACGCCGTTGGCGCCGAAGCTCCACCCGAAGCGCTGCTGCATGGCGATGGACGGACGCAGCTCCTCTTCATCGTCGTCGTCGCCTCCGCCGGTCGCGCCCCCGCCGCTGCTGCTGCATGCATGGGTGGTCACGCCGCACGCGACGGTCATGGCGGCCACGCCCGCCCCGATGGCCAGCGCGGTGAGCGTCGCCCGACGCGAAACAGCTGCGGAGATGGAGTCTTGCCACCACTGCGCGCCCACGATGGGCGGCTCGTCGAGGAAGGCCAGACGGCGAAAGTCGCTCATGGGCTCTCCGACTGCGACGCCGGCGACGCTGCGACATCTTGCAGCGCCCGGCGAAATTCTTCGCGGAACGGGCCGTCGACCCGCAGCGAGTAGCGAAAATGCGGCGCTGCGCGCACGCCGTGAAAGTCCGAGTCGTTGAACCAGAAGGCGCGGCCGCGTACGACCGTCTCTTCGCCGCTCGCTTCGTCGTAGAGCACGAGCTCCTTGTTGCCGGCAGGGCAGAACATCATGAACTCCGCCGGCGGCGCGCTGGCGTCGCGGGGGCCGTCGTGGTGCATCGTTCCGTGGTCGAACGACTTGAGGCCCATGACGTTGGCGCGGCCGATCCCCTCGAGCGGGAGCTGGCTGAGGAAGGCCACCGTCTGCGGCAAGAAGGTGAGCGCCTCGCGGCTCCAGGGCTTGCCGAGCTCGTCCTTGTCTTCCCAACGCTCCACCGGCATCAGCTCCAGGTACGATTTCCAGGGAAAGTACACGGAATGGCGCGCCTCCAGCCACAGCATCTGGGCCCGGGAGAGCGGATGGGCGCGTTCTTCGCCGAACCCCCCTCGCTTGCGCGGCGCGCGGGCGAACGCTTCGGGGTCGTCGGCCAGCGAGGCAAGGCGCGCGAACCCGGCATCGTCGAGGTCGCGGATCACCTCGCCGTAGTCTCGGCCCACGTCGCTCGGGCGTCCGGTGGGGACGATGCCCATGGAGCGGTGGCTTCCGCCGGTGTAGCTGGTGGGAAGCTGGGCGAAGGCCAGGCAGATCTCCTCGTGAACGGCGTCGAGCGCGCCGAGATCGAGGAGCTTCGTGAGATCGAGGAAGGGGCGGCCGAGCACGCCGAGGAGCGCCACCTCCGCAGAATGCCGAGTCCTTGCGGGAACCGCAACGGGCAGCACCACATTGGAGGCGCCGTTCCCACATGTGGTGGCGGCGGAAAGTTGCCCTGGCGCTGCAAACCGATGCGATACTTCCATGTACACAGCTCTGCTCGTGGAGCGCCGATTGCGTGTGTCGTGCATGCAACCGGGCAACGAGCGGAACCGATCGCCGAGGGGTTTCAGGTCATGAAGCGTACAGCCACCATTCTCTTCGTCGTATCCAGCGCTGCAGCGGCCGCGCTCTTCCCCGCCGGTTGCGGCGGTGAGGACAACTCCGTGTTCAACGGATCCTCGTCCGGGAGCTCCGGTGCCAGCAGTGGCTCCAGTGGCTTTCCCATCGGCGACAACGACGGTGGACCGAACAACATCCAGTTCGCGTCGCTCCGCATCGACCCCGCCGACGCGGTGGTCGAGGTCGACCTGGGGCAGACGACGCCCGCCAAGGACTACAAGGTCTTCGGCAAGCGCACCGCGACCTCGGCGGAAGAAGAGGTGGGCTCGGCCACGCTCTCGTTCGATCGCATCGACGCGGCGGGCTTCACCGGCAAGAGCCTGGTGCCCACCGGCTTCATCGGCGCCAAGGGCACGGTCACCGCCAAGGCGGGGGGCGTCACCGCCACCACCTCGGCCACCTTCCGCTTGCACGCAACGGTGGGCACCGCGCCCGCCGCCGGCATCATCACCGCCATGAACGGCGCCACCGACGCCGAGGCGGCCATGAAGCTCCTCTACCCCTACGACAAGACCGTGTTCCCCCGGGGCATCCCCGGGCCGCTGGTGCAGTGGAACGGCGTCACCGGCAACAACGTGTACCGGCTGGTGGCCAAGAGCGCGACCTTCGAGCTCACCGCCTACACCACCAGCACCGGCGCCAACGGCGAGCTGGCGTTCCCCACTGCGCCGGCCGACGTGTGGGCGCGCCTGGCCGACTCCACCTCGGGGGCCATCACGGTGGACCTGCAGCGGCACGACGGCACCAAGGCCTACAAGGCGGTGCAGCAAACATGGACGGTGGCGGGCGCCAACCTCAAGGCAACCGTGTACTATACACGTCTCTCCAACACCGACGCGTTCGTGCGCCGCATCGAGCCGGGCAAGACCGCGCAGTCGTTCATCCAGAAGCAGGGCGAGGCGTGCATCGCTTGCCACAGTGTCTCCAAGAACGGCGAGCGCATCGTGGCCAGCATCAACGGCGGCGCGAGCCCCTGGGGCGTGTGGGACGCGCGCACCGGCGTTCGCCTCTACCAGAGCACCCAGGCCTCCGGCTTTCAGGCCATCTCGCCCAACGGCGACTTCGTGCTCTGGCGCCACTGGAACGCCAACGGCTTCGGCACCGACGGCAAGCTGTACCTGAGCACCTACAACAGCGATGCCACGCTGGCCGAGCTCGTTCCGCCCGCGGGCATGGGCGCACCCAGCCACCCGGTGTGGTCGCCCGACGGCAAGATGATCGCCCTCGGCATGCGCAACGGAGGCGATGGGCTCAACTACGCCGCGGCCACCATGGCGCTGGTCGACGTGAGCCTGAGCGGCACCCCCTCGTTCTCGACCTTCCGGCAGATCGTCGGCGCCAACGCCACCTACCCGGTGGCGACCTACCCGACCTTCACCGCCGACTCCAAGTGGGTCGGCTTCATGCGCGCCAACAAGTCGCGCGGGAGCGATGCCGACTCGCTGGGCGAGCTGTGGATCACCGACCTCACCGGCGGCACGCAGATTCGTCTGGACCAAGCCAACGGTCTGGGCGCGCTCACGGCCACCAACAAGAGCTGGGGCCCGAGCTTCCACCCGGTGGCCGCTGGCGGCTACTTCTGGCTCGCCTTCTACTCGCAGCGGAGCTGGGGCCACCACTTCACCGGCACCAACCGCCAGCTGTGGATCGCCGCCATCGACGCGAACCCCACCGCTGGCAAGGATCCGAGCCACCCGGCCTTCTACGTGGAAGGCCAGGAGCTCGACAGCACCAACGAGAGGCCGCAGTTCGCCGTGCCGCCGTGCAAGCAAGCCGGGGAGACCTGCGAGAGCGGCTACGAGTGCTGCGACGGGCGCTTCTGCCGCAAGGACACCGCGGGCAAGATGACCTGCCAGGAACCGAAGGCCAACGAGTGCGCCCAGATCGGCGACACCTGCAAGGTGGACGGCGACTGCTGCACCACCCTCAAGTGCACCGGTGGCACCTGTCAGCCCCCGGGCCCCAAATGAGCCGCAGTCAGCGCTTCTTGAAGTAGAGCACCCGATCGCGGACCAGCGTCGACGAGAGCGGTGCGGTGGCGGAGCTCGGCTCCAGGTACGTGCGGAAGGTGATGTTGCCGAAGGCGCCGTTCTCGATGCCGGTGGGGCAGGCGCCCTTGGGAACCACGGTGCAGAAGGCCTCGCCGTCGCAATGGCGCGCGAACTTCCAGGCGTAGAGCTTGCCCGCGTCGGGGTCGCCCGGCAGGTAGCGCGCGGCGCTGGTGGGGTACTTGTCGCTCGCGACGCTCACCAGGCCCACCAGCTTCTCGAGGGCGTACACGCTGGCGTTGGAGTAGCTCGTCTTGCCGTCGGCCTGGTGGTCGACGCCGAAGACCACGTAGAAGTCGTCGTCGTTGGCGAAGAGGACGCGCATCGGAGTGCCCGGGTAGTTCGTGTCGCGATTGTCGCCGGCGCAGGTGGTGAGGTTCTGGATGCACGAGACCGGGTCGGGCGTGCCTTCGTCGACCCGCACCGCCTGTGAGGTCGAGGCGAGGTACGCGTTCTTGATGGCGTCGCCGAGGCGGTCCACCGCCGGACGCGTGGCCTGCTCGGTGGGCGATGTCGCCTTGGTGCGCGCCGGAGGGCTCGGGAGGGGCGTTCCCGAGCCGGCGTCGGCGTCGGCGTCGGCGATCGGCGTGATGCGGAAGAGCGTGCCGCCCGGGTTCGCGATGTACGCGTCGCGCTTGGCGGGGTCCTTCAGCACCGCCATGCGGAACAGGATGCCGAAGGTGTCCGAGGCCTCGTCGAGACCGAAGTGCCCCAGCGCCGGATCGAACGTGATGACGTTGATGGCGCCGTCCGGGACGCCACTGGCCACCAGCGCGGCCCGGGCGCGATCGGTGGTGGTCTTGTCGGCGGCGGCGATGATCGCCGTCCGCTGCTCGAAGGGCGTTCCACCCACGGTGCCGATGACCCGCTGATTGAGCGTCTCGGAGAGGCTCGCGAAGACCGGCTTGCGATTGCCGCGGGCGTCGGGGCGGTCGAAGAGGTAGGGCGTGAAGCCGAAGTAGCTGCCCTCGGGGGGCGTGTTGCCCACGAACACCATCGCTTCGTCGGCGCGCAAATGCACTCCGCTCGATGTGCCGTCGGGTCGCGGGTTCGAGTTGGGCGTCGTTTGCCCCGGCGCCGGCGGCACGTAGAACGCGCCGTAGGGGCTCGAAGGGTTGTTGCCGGAGCACGAGGTCGCGCAGCAGTTGCTCATGTCGATGAACGCGAAGGCGCCGTTCTGCACCGTGAAGCCCTGGGCGGCGAGGGCGCTGGCGAGGTTCTGGGCCTCGGGGCTGCGGCCGTCGTTTCCTCCGGCGGCGTCGAGGCTGGCGGCGTTGACGGCGAGATCGCTCTCGGAGGATCCGCCGGAGCACGCCGCAGCGTTGGCGACGGCGGCGAGAGAAGCAAAGCACAGGAGTGAAAAAGTTCGCATGGCGCGCTCCCGTGCAGGCCGCGTGCCGCATCCGGGAGCGGGAAATCCAGGCCTTTCGCGGGGCCCTGCCTGGACGCGCGGCGGTCCAGGGAACGCGCGCCGGTTCGTCGGGACGGCGCGGCTTGTGGAGCGCGGCCCGAAGACAGTACCTTCGTCGGCGATGCAAATCGCCATCGCCGCCGTGGTCGCGCTCTCGATGCTCCTGGCCCTCGCGCTCTTGCGCCGAACCATGGCGCGCGAGGCGGCGCCGTCTCGGGCCGATGCCGAAGGAGCCGCTGCGGCGATTCTACCTTCGACGCCCTCGGCCAGCGACGCACTGGTGCACGGGGGCCGGGTGCTCGGCTGCTTTCCCATCGCCGCGCAGATCGCCTCGGAGTGCGTGCGGCCCGACGGCCCGAGCGTGCTGTGGACCACGCTCTTCGGCGTCTCCGCCTTCGTCGCGTATCTGGTGGCCGGCGAGCTCGGTCTTCGGACGTTGCTCCGGCGCAGCCTGGGTCGCGAGCTCGTGCGGGGCAACATCGCCGCGGCCACGGTGGCCGGAGCCTCGTTCGTCGCCACCGGGTGGGTGACGGGGCACGCGTTCGCCGGCTACGATGCGCGGGGTCTGGGGCTGTCGGTGGGGTTCTTCGTGCTCGCGCTCGTGACGCTGCACCTGGGCGTCATCATCTTCCGCGCCGTCACCGTGTACGACGACGCGAGCCAGATCGAGAGCGGCAACGTCGCCGCCGCGCTGAGCTACGCCGGGCTCAACCTGGCCATGGCCATCCTCGTGGCCTTCGCGCTCCAGGGTGACTTCGAGTCGTGGGGCGCCTCGCTCTTCGGCTACGCGCGTGCGCTGGCCTTTGCGCTCCTGGTGTGGCCGGTGCGCCAGCTCCTGGTGGGCGGCCTGCTGCTCGGCCGCATGCCGCGATTTCGCGGTGGCCCCATCGACGAGGCGGTGGCCGGCGACCGCAACGTCGGCGTCGCCGCGCTGGAGGCGGCCAGCTACATCGGCGCTGCGCTGCTGGCCGTTCACGCCGCATGAGCTACGAGGACTACGCCGCCCGCATCGCCGATAGCGGCGTCATCACCGACCCCTGGCTCGACGGTCGCCCGCGGTTTCGCGAGGAGCCGCTGGTCATCTCCCGTGCGCGCGCGGCCGAGCTGGCCCGGGCCGCCGAGGACCTGGCCTTCGCCTACAACGAGCTGGTCCTGCGCGTGGCCGACGCCGGCGACGCGGTGCTCGAAGGGTTCTTCGGCCTCACGCCGTGGCAGCGCCGCATGTTCCACATGGGCACGCATCTGTGGCACGGCATCGCGCGCGCCGATCTCTTCTTCACCGCCGAGGGCATCGCCACCACCGAGCTCAACAGCGATACGCCCACCGGAGAAGCCGAGGCCTGCGTCACCGGCGCCTTGGCCCACGCTGCCCTCTCCGGGCCCGAGGCGGAGCGCCTTCGCGATCCCAACGTCCACCTGCGCGAAGCGTTCCTCTCGGTCGTGGAGGGGATGGCCCACGCGCTCCTCGACGGAGCGTATCCCCGGACGGTGGGCCTGGTGTACCCCACCGAGTTCGTGGAGGACCTCTCGGTGGTGCGACTCTACCGCTCATGGCTGGAAGGTGCAGGATACACGGTTGTTCTCGGCTCGCCCTTCAACCTGCGCTCCGGCCCGCAGGGCACGGTGGAGCTCTTCGGGCAGCGGGTCTCGGTGGTGCTCCGCCATTACAAGACCGACTGGTGGGGCGAGCGGCAAGCGGCCTTCGACGACGAAGAGCTGGAGGACACGCAGGCGCTCGAGGAGGAGCTCACGCTCCTGGCCGAGGCCGAGATCGCCCGAACGGTGGCGGTGGTCAACCCGTTCGGCGCGGTGGTTCCCCAGAACAAGCGCGCCATGGCCTTCTTCTGGGAGCAGATTCATCGCTTCTCGCCGCGCACCCAGGACATCGTGCGGCGCCTGGTGCCGCCCACGTTTCGGCTGGAGCGTCGGTCGGCAGAGGAGCTGGTGCGGGAGCGCGAGAGCTGGGTGCTCAAGTCCGACTACGGCGCCGAAGGCGACGAGGTGATCATCGGGCGGCACGTCTCGGCCGAGCTCTTTCGGGCCTCTCTCGACCACGCCCGCAAGGGCCGGTGGGTGGCGCAGCGGTACTTCGAGCCCAAGCTCGACGAAGCAGGGCTCACCACCAACTACGGCGTGTTCGTCTGCGGGGGGCGCGCGTGTGGCTTGTACGCGCGCATGCACCCGGGCATGACCGACGAGCACGCGCTCAGCGTTCCGCTGTTGGTGGGCGACTGACCACCGTCAGCGCGAGATGGTTTCGGTCAGCGGCGTCATGGTGCGCAAGATGAGCGGCGCCGCGTCGCAGGCTGCGCTCGTGTCGCAGTCGAGGCCGAAGTACAGCTTCGAGCCCGCCGCGGCGCCCAGGAAGTGCCAGGGGCTCACGACGCCGGGAACGCGGGCCTCGGCCGTCCACCGCGGTTGGTCCACGCGCTCGCCCAGGCGGTACCGGTACAGAACTGCGGGGTGCCCGGAAACGTCGACCGGCTCCGACGACAAGAGCGCGTCCCACGGCGCGCTCTCCATGTGCGTCCGGGGCGACGGGTCCGGCGCCCACTCGCCGATCTCCAGGGCGAGCGTCCGCCCGTTGCCCAGGTACCGCAGCACGAACGAGTCCTCACCGCGGGCCGGGACGCGGTGCAGATCGGGTGGCAAGAACATGGTGAGGGCGCCGGGCACGCGCTCGCGACGCCAGTCGTCGGGAATGCCGGCGGGAGGTCGCTCGGCGCAGGTTCCCTTGCGGCAGATGGCGACCGGGGCCGGCTCGCACGACGGTAGATCGTCGATGCAGCTGCCGGCGAGCCAGGCATCTGCAAGCCGGTCGGCGGCCTCCATCGAGGCCTGGCGGCTCGAGATGCGGTAGCAGCCGTCGAGGGTCGCGAAGAGGTTGGTGCGAGCCTCCACCAAGCAGTCGCTGTCGACGGTGCACGCGCGGCGGGCCTCCACGATCTGTGCATACTGCAAGGCGATGCGCTGGCACTCGGCCGGGTTCCGCGCCGCCGGTAGCGCGGCGTCGCGCGGGGCGGTGGCGGTGGCGGTGGTCGAGACGGGCATCGACCGATGCCGCAGCGCCAGGTAGGTCACGGCGCCGAGCATTCCCAGCGCGATGGCGGCGAACACCAAGGGCTGCTTCGAGTCGCGTGAATGCCGCACGCGTCGTTCGTATCACCCTGCGGCGACAGCACAAGCGTGGCGCGCGGTGGGTGGCCGCCTCGTTGACGGTCCGCCGGTCGACTTTCGCGCGCGCCGTCAGTCGACTCACGGACGAGCATCTCGCTCGCCGCGGCATCGCTCGTTCGCGCGCGGCATGTCCATTGCTTTGCGCTGCGCTCACGGGATCGACCGGCGAATTCGCGCCCCTCATCTCGCGCCACGCCTTTCGTCGAGGTCCGATGTCCACCGTCACTGCGCTCGTGCGTTCCTTGTCGCTCGCTCTCTTCCCGTGCGCGGTCGTCGCGTGCGCGCCCACCGAGCATGCTTCCCTCGGTGAGGCCCGCGCGGCCATCATCTTCGGAGCGCCCGACACCGAGAACCTGGCGACCGTCTACGTCGACGGGCCGCTGGGCTCGTGCTCCGGTACCATCGTCGCCAAGCAGGGGAGGCTGGGCTACGTGCTCACTGCGGCCCACTGCGGTGCCCTCAGCTGGGTCGGCATCGCCGACGACATGAAGGCGTGCACCGGCGACGCGGGACCCTGCCTGAAGTATCCCGTGGTGGGCGCGGTCGTGCACCCGAGCTTCGTGAAGGGCGCGCCGTCGACCGACTACCAGGTGCTCACCATCGACGGCGTCGACGATGCCACACCGGTGATCCCCATCGCGCGCACCCCCGACGGCCTCGAGAAGGGGACGACGCTCGAGCTGAGCGGCTACGGCTTCATGAACGATGCCGCCGGCAACCTGGTGCGGCAGTCGCTTCGCCGGCGGACCACGACGCAGATCACCACCCTGCAGCCCAGCGGCTTCGCCGACGGCACGACCATCGCGTACGCGCAGAGCTTCGACGGGCCCGGCGGTCAGTGCCGTGGCGACAGCGGTGGGTCGGCGTATCTTGGCAGCGGGGCGCAGAAGCGACTGGTGGGCGTCATCGAGGCGGGCGACGCGGGCTGCGAGCAGATCGGTCTCCTGGGGCGGGTATCGGCGGTCGCCGACTTCGTCGATGCGGTGATCGCCGGGACCACGCTGCCTGCTTCCAAGGAGAGCTGCGATACCTGCGCCGCGCGCGCGCGGGAGACGGAGCGCTGCGCCGCGCCCATCGAGGCCTGCGGCGCGGACCTTCAGTGCGTCGATCTCGACTCCTGCTGGTACCTCTGCGACACCGATGCCTGTCGACGCGGCTGCCTGGGAAAGCCGGGCGGCACCAAGTTCCAGGCCTATCTGGAGTGCAGCTGCGGCCCGTGCGCGGCGCAGCGCTCCGTCTCCCGCGCGCGCGCGGCGCAGGTATCGCAGCTCTCCATGGAAGCAGGCAGCGTGGTCCCGGCGATCACC
>JABFRG010000151.1 GCA_013141295.1 Polyangiaceae bacterium | reverse complement strand
AGGGAGCGGGGTCGACGCCCGGCCTCGGCCCCGTGCCCAACGGTCCGCAAGTGGGCCCGAGCCCCACCGGCCTCCCCGGTCTGGGAGCCGGTAGCCTCGGAGGCCGACAAGGGCCCACCACCCTGCCGTCCGCGATTCCCACCGGCCTGCCCGGCGGCCTCCACCGATAGGTATCCGCACCCCGCGCACGACAAAGCAAAACGGCGCCACCGTTGCCGATGGCGCCGCTTCGCTGGTTTCAGCTTTCGCTTACTCTTCGTTCACCGCAACGAGAGGCTCGATGGGGCGCGGCGCCGGTGCCGGGGGCACGTAGCGGTCTTCCTCGCCGTCCACCAGGACTCGCAGCGTCTTGTACGCGGGGAGGCCGGTGCCGGCGGGGATGAGGCGACCCATGATGACGTTCTCCTTGAGGCCGCGGAGCGTGTCGGTCTTGCCGCAGATGGCCGCTTCCGTGAGGACCTTGGTGGTCTCCTGGAAGGACGAGGCGGAGATGAACGACTCGGTGGAGAGAGACGCCTTCGTGATGCCGAGGAGCAAGGGCTCCGCGATGGCCGCGCGGCCACCCTTGTCGATGACGCGGCGGTTTTCCTTCTCGAAGATGTGCTTCTCGACCTGCTCGTCGACGAGGAAGTTCGTGTCGCCCACGTCCTTGATACGGACGCGGCGGAGCATCTGACGAACGATGACCTCGATGTGCTTGTCGTTGATGGCAACGCCCTGGAGCCGGTAAACCTGCTGGATCTCGTTGACGAGGTACGCAGCGAGCTCCTTCTCACCCTTCACGCGCAAGATGTCGTGGGGGTTGGCGGGGCCGTCGATGAGCGCTTCGCCGGAGCGAACGCGGTCGCCCGGCTGAACGTGGATGTTCTTGCCCTTGGCGATGAGGTACTCGCGGGCCTGGTCGCTGAGGAGCTGACCTTCTTGCGAGAACGGGGTGATGAGCACCTTGCGCTTGCCCTTGGTGTCCTTGCCGAAGGAAACCTCGCCGTCGATCTCGGCGATGATGGCGTGGTCCTTGGGCTTGCGGGCTTCGAAGAGCTCGGCGACGCGGGGGAGACCACCGGTGATGTCCTGGGTCTTGGTGGTTTCGCGCGGGATCTTGGCGATGACCTCGCCGGCTTCGATCTCGTCGCCGTCCTGCACGATGATGTTCGCGCCCACCGGGAGGAGGTAGCGAGCTTCCAGCGTGGAGTTGGGCAGGATGCGGGTTTCCCCGGTCTGCACGTCCTTCATGCTGATGCGCGGGCGGAGCTCGGCGGACCGAGACTCGACGATGACCTTGCGGGAGAGGCCGGTGACCGGGTCGAGCTGCTCGGTCATGGTGACGCCTTCGACGACGTCGCCGAACTTCACGATACCGGCGACCTCGGTGAGGATGGGCAGCGCGAACGCGTCCCACTCGGCGAGGAGGTGGCCCGGCTTGACGCGCTCACCTTCCTTGACGCGCATGACCGCGCCGTAGACCAGGCGGTGATGCTCGCGCTCGCGGCCGGTCTCGTCGACGATCACGATCTCGCCGTGGCGATTCATGATGCTGACGGTGCCGTCCTTCTTGGTGGCGATCTTCGCCGAGCGGATGGAGACGAAGCCTTCGCTGCGTGCTTCCAGGCTCGACTGCTCGATCTTGCCGCGGGCGGCCGCGCCACCGATGTGGAAGGTGCGCATGGTGAGCTGGGTACCCGGCTCGCCGATGCTCTGGCTGGCGATGATGCCGATGGCCTCACCGATGTTCACCTTGTAACCACGGGCCAGGTCGCGGCCGTAGCACTTGGCGCAGACGCCGCGCTTCACCTGGCAGGTGAGCACCGAGCGGATCATCACTTCTTCGATGCCCGCGTCCTCGATCTTGGTCACGAGGGCTTCGTCGAGCTCGGTGTTCGCCGGAACGAGCACTTCGCCGGTGAGGGGGTCGACCACGTCGTCCAGGATGACGCGACCGAGGATACGGTCGGCCAGCGGCTGGATGACCTCGCCCGCGTCTTCGAGACGCGCCACCTTGATGCCGTCGAGAGTGCCGCAGTCGAAGTCGGTGATGACCGCGTCTTGCGCCACGTCCACGAGACGGCGGGTGAGGTACCCGGAGTTCGCGGTCTTGAGGGCGGTGTCGGCGAGACCCTTGCGGGCGCCGTGGGTGGAGATGAAGTACTGGAGCACCGTGAGACCTTCACGGAAGTTCGCCGTGATGGGCTGCTCGATGATCTCGCCGGAGGGCTTGGCCATGAGGCCACGCATGGCGGCCAGCTGACGAATCTGCTGGGTGGAGCCACGGGCGCCGGAGTCGGCCATCATGTAGATGGGGTTGAAGCTCGGCTCGAGAGACTCTTTGCCGGTCTCCTGGTCGGTGACCTTCTCTTTGCCGATGACGAGCATCATTTCCTGCGTGACCTTGTCGGCCACGCCGGCCCAGATATCGACGATCTTGTTGTAGCGCTCGCCGTCGGTGATCAGACCTTCCTGGTACTGCTCGATGACGCGGGCGACTTCTTCCTGAGCCTCGTCGAGGAGGATCTTCTTCGCGTCCGGGATCACCATGTGATCCATGCAGATGCTGGAGCCGCTCTTGGTGCCGTGCTCGTACCCGAGGGAACGAAGACGGTCGGCCAGGAGCACGGTGGCCTTGTTGCGGTGCTTGCGGTAGCAGGCATCGATGAGGGCCGAGAGGGCCTTCTTGTCCAAGGTCTTGTTGATGAGGTCGAAGGAGAGACCCTCGGGGAGCACCTCGGAGATGAGGCAGCGACCCACCGTGGTGTTCACCGTCTTGCGCTGGCCGTTGAGCGGGTCGATGACGCGCACACGAATGCTCGTGTGGATGGTCACCTCGCCGTTGTCGTAGGCCATGCGGACTTCTTCGGGGTTCGAGAAGACGCCGCGGAGGAGACCCTCGGCGTGGCCCTTCTTGTCCACCGTGAGGAAGCCCTCGCGGTACCCGCCCTTGGCGTACTTGCGTTCGCGCGTGGCGTAGTAGAGCCCGAGGACGATGTCCTGGGTCGGGTTGATGATGGGCTTGCCGTTGGCGGGCGAGAGGATGTTGTTGGTGCTCATCATGAGCACGCGGGCTTCCATCTGCGCTTCCACCGAGAGCGGCACGTGCACGGCCATCTGGTCACCGTCGAAGTCGGCGTTGAACGCCGCGCAGACGAGCGGGTGGAGCTGGATGGCCTTGCCCTCGATGAGGACCGGCTCGAAGGCCTGGATGCCGAGGCGGTGGAGGGTCGGCGCGCGGTTCAGGAGAACCGGGTGCTCGCTCACCACTTCTTCGAGGATGTCGAAGACCTCGGGACGCTCCTTCTCCACCATCTTCTTCGCAGACTTGATGGTGTTGACGTAGCCGCGCTCTTCCAGCTTGTTGTAGATGAACGGCTTGAAGAGCTCGAGGGCCATCTTGGTGGGGAGGCCGCACTGGTGGAGCTTCAGGGTCGGGCCGACGACGATGACGGAACGACCGCTGTAGTCTACACGCTTGCCGAGCAGGTTCTGACGGAACCGGCCCTGCTTGCCCTTGAGCATGTCGGAGAGCGACTTGAGCGGGCGCTTGTTGGGACCGGTGATGGTCTTGCCACGGCGACCGTTGTCGAAGAGCGCGTCGACCGCTTCCTGGAGCATGCGGCGCTCGTTCCGGATGATGATCTCCGGAGCGTTGAGCTCGAGCAGGCGCTTGAGGCGGTTGTTGCGGTTGATGACGCGACGGTAGAGGTCGTTGAGGTCGCTGGTGGCGAAGCGGCCGCCGTCCAGGGGAACGAGGGGGCGCAGATCCGGCGGGAGCACCGGGATGACGGTGAGCATCATCCACTCCGGACGGTTGCCGGACTCGCGGAAGGCTTCCGTGACCTTGAGGCGCTTGACGATCTTCTTCCGCTTCGCTTCGCTGGAAGATGCACGCATCTCCTGGCGCAGGGTCTCGGAGAGGGTGTGAACGTCGACGCTCTTGAGCATCTCGAGGATGGCTTCGCCGCCCATACCGGCGGTGAACTTGTCGTCGCCGTACTCGTCGAGGAGCTGCATGTAGCGCTCCTCCGAGAGGAGCTCGCCCTTCTCGAGGCCGGTCTCCTTGGGGTCGATGACGATGTACGCCTCGCAGTAGAGGACCTTTTCCAGGTCCTTCAGCGAGATGTCGAGCATGTTGCCGATGCGGCTCGGCAGGCTCTTGAGGAACCAGATGTGGGCGACCGGCGTCGCGAGGTTGATGTGACCGAGGCGCTCACGGCGCACCTTGCTCTGGATCACCTCGACGCCGCACTTCTCGCACACGATACCGCGGTGCTTCATGCGCTTGTACTTGCCGCAGTTGCACTCGTAGTCCTTCACCGGTCCGAAAATCTTGGCGCAGAAGAGGCCATCCCGCTCGGGCTTGAACGTGCGGTAGTTGATGGTCTCCGGCTTCTTCACCTCGCCGTGCGACCACTCGCGGATTTTTTCCGGAGAGGCCAGCGAGATGCGGATCGCAGCAAAGCTGAGCGGATCCTTGGGCTTTTCGAAGAAGCTGAAAATGTCACGCATAGGGGGTGCCTTTCAGAAACAGGGACAGGAAGTCTTGGCCGCGCTCAATGCGCTGGCGTGGGGGGGCAGGTGTAGGGACCCGAGGGGCGCCAAGCAGGCTCGGTGTTGGGGCGCCCCCGCATCGACGTGCGGGAGGCACCAGAAGTCACCGCGCCATGCTCCATCCATTGCTCGATGAAGGTTCCGCGGCAGCCGCATCCCGAGACCTCTGCGGAGGTCTCACTCTGAGGAACGATCGTCAGGGTGAGAGGGTCGCAGGAGAAGGTTCGGGATGCCTCGTCGCGAAGAGCGCGCTCCTCGTCGGCCGGGTAGGCGTTCACGTAGCCCGCCGGACCTCCGACCACGAGCGTCTTCTTCTCGGTGCAACCGAGAAGAAGCGCAGTGGCCGAAAGTGCAGCGAGCAACTTGATCATTCCTCCGCAGCCGCGTCTTTGATCTGCCCAGGTTCCAAGAGCTCGATGTTCAGGCAGAGGGCCTGGAGCTCTTTGATGAGCACGTTGAAGGACTCGGGGAGACCCGGTTCCAGCGTGTGCTCGCCCTTGACGATGGCTTCGTACATGCGGGTACGACCCATGACGTCGTCGCTCTTGACGGTGAGGAACTCCTGGAGCGCGTAGGCGGTGCCGTACGCTTCCATGGCCCAGACTTCCATTTCGCCGAGGCGCTGGCCGCCGAACTGCGCCTTGCCGCCCAGCGGCTGCTGGGTGACGAGGGAGTAGGGGCCGATGCTGCGGGCGTGGATCTTGTCGTCGACCAAGTGGTGAAGCTTGAGGACGTACATGACGCCCACGGTGACTTCCTGGTCGAAGGCTTCGCCGGTGCGACCGTCGAAGAGCACCGCCTGGCCGGACTCGGGGAGACCGGCGAGTGCCAGGCTCTCCTTGATGGCCTTCTCGGGCGCGCCGTCGAACACCGGGCTTGCGTAGTGCACGCCCTTGGTGAGCTTCTGCGCGACCTTGCGGGTCTCCTCTTCGGAGAGCTTCTCCAGCCACTTGTGGACCTCGGGATCGCCGTCGTAGATCCGGAGCACGTGCTCTTTGATCTGCTTCGACCCGAACTTGTGGTCCAGCATGTATTGAAGCTGCCAGCCGAGGACCTTCGCGCCCCACCCGAGGTGGGTTTCGAGGATCTGGCCGACGTTCATGCGGGAGGGAACGCCGAGGGGGTTGAGCACGACGTCGACCGGGCGACCGTCCTGGAGGTACGGCATGTCTTCTTCCGCCATGATGCGGGAGACGACACCCTTGTTTCCGTGACGGCCGGCCATCTTGTCGCCGACCTGCAGCTTGCGCTTGATGGCGATGTAGACCTTCACCATCTTGATGACGCCGGGCGGAAGCTCGTCGCCCTTGGAGAGGCGATCGATCTTGTCCTTGAAGTGCTCTTCGCGGACCGCGATGATCTCTTCCAGCTCGCGAACGCGGGCGGCGATCTCTTCGTTGTCGTCCACCGGGAGCTCGGCCCAGTACTTCTGCGGCACTTCTTCCAGGGCCGCGTCGTCGATCTTCTGACCCTTGGAGAGCAGGACCTTGCCCTTGTCGTCCACCAGCTTGCCGGTGGTCGTCTTGCCGAGGAGCTGCTTCTTGAGGTGACGGAAGAAGGAGTCGCGGAGGATCTTCACCTCTTCGGAGCGCATGCGCTCGAGGCGAATCCGCTCACCGTCCTCGATCTCCTTCGAGCGGTCGTCCTTCTCGGTGCCCTTGCGGGAGAAGATGCGCGCGTTGATGACGATACCGCCGACGCCCGGGGGGACGCGGAGCGAGCTGTCACGAACGTCGCCCGCCTTCTCGCCGAAGATGGCTCGCAGGAGCTTCTCTTCGGGAGAGAGCTGGGTCTCGCCCTTGGGGGTGATCTTGCCGACCAGGATGTCGCCCGGCTTCACTTCCGCGCCGATGCGGACGATGCCGCTCTCGTCGAGGTCCTTGAGGGCCTCTTCGCCGACGTTGGGAATGTCGCGGGTGACCTCTTCTTTGCCGAGCTTGGTGTCGCGGGCAACGCACTCGAACTCCTCGATGTGAATCGAGGTGAACACGTCGTCCTTGGCAATGCGCTCGGAGATGAGGATCGAGTCTTCGAAGTTGTAGCCCTGCCAGGGCATGAAGGCCACGACCACGTTCTGGCCGAGCGCGAGCTCGCCCATGTCGCAGGAGGGACCGTCCGCGAGGACGTCGTTCACCTTCACGCGCTCGCCGGTCCGCACGATGGGCTTCTGGTTGAAGCACGTCGATTGGTTGGAGCGCATGAACTTGGTCATCGGGTAGATGTCCGGGATCTCGGCGCGCTCGCCGTCCGGGCGGACGACGATGCGGCTGGCGTCGACGCTCTCGACCACGCCGTCACGGCGGGCCACGATGCAGACGCCGGAGTCGCGCGCCAGGCGCTGCTCCATGCCGGTGCCCACGTAGGGCGCGTGCGTACGAACCAGCGGCACCGCTTGGCGCTGCATGTTCGCACCCATGAGGGCGCGGTTCGCGTCGTCGTGCTCGAGGAAGGGCACGAGGGCGGCGGCGACCGACACCATCTGGTTGGGTGCAATGTCCATGAGCTCGATCATGTCGGGCGTCACGACCTTGAACTCACCGTTCCAGCGGGCAGAGACGAGCGCCTCCCGGAACTTACCCTTCTCGTCCATGTGGACGGAGGCTTGGGCGATGTACTTCCCTTCCTCTTCGAGGGCGGAGTACCAGTTCACCTCTTCGGTGACCCGGCCTTCGAGCACGCGACGGTAAGGCGTCTCGACGAAGCCGTACTCGTTCACGCGAGCGAAGGTGGAGAGCGAAGCGATGAGGCCGATGTTCGGACCTTCCGGCGTTTCGATGGGGCAGATGCGACCGTAGTGGGTCGGGTGAACGTCGCGAACCTCGAAGCCGGCTCGCTCGCGGGTGAGACCGCCGGGTCCGAGCGCCGAGAGACGACGCTTGTGCGTCACTTCGGAGAGCGGGTTGGTCTGGTCCATGAACTGCGAGAGCTGCGAGCTACCGAAGTACTCCTTCACCACCGCGGAGACGGGCTTCGCGTTGATGAGGTCGTGCGGCATGAGGGTGTCGATCTCTTGCGACATGCTCATGCGCTCTTTGATGGCGCGTTCCATACGAACCAGACCGATGCGGTACTGGTTCTCCATGAGCTCGCCGACGGCGCGGACGCGGCGGTTGCCGAGGTGGTCGATGTCGTCCACCGAGCCACGGCCGTTCTTCAGCTCGATGAGGTGACGAACGGTCTCGAGGATGTCCTGCGCGGTGAGCACCTGGGTGTCGAGCGCGGGGCGCTGCTCTTCCGGCACGTCGCGGTAGAACTTGTAGTTCAACTTGAGGCGGCCGACCTTGGAGAGGTCGTAGCGCTCGGGGTTGAAGAACAGGTTGTGGAAGAGGGTCTTCGCGGTCTCGAGCGTGGGCGGATCGCCCGGCCGGAGGCGCCGGTAGATCTCCATGATCGCGTCTTCGGTGGTCTTGACCTTCTCGGCGAGGAGCGTGTCGCGAAGGTAGGACCCGACGTTGAGACCGTCGATGAAGAGGATGGGGAACTCGCTGATGCCCGCTTCGCGGAGCTTGTCGAGCTTGGCGGGAGAGAGCTCCTCGTTGCATTCGAGGATAACCTCGCCCGTCTCCGGGTCGATGAGGTCGCGCGCGGCCACCTTGCCGGTGAGCTCTTCGGCGTCGGCGGACAAGCGGTCCACCTTCGCGTCCTTGAGCTTCTTCATCGCCGCCTTGGTGAACTTGGAGTTCTTCTTGACGATGATCTCCGTGCCCACCTTGATGTCGCGCGTGGAGCGCTGACCCGAGAGGAGCTCGTACTCGACGCTCTTGGCGAACTTGCCGCCCTTCTCCAGGTACACCGTCTCGGTGTTGTAGAAGTAGTTGAGCAGGTCCTGGGTGGAGTACCCGAGGGCGCGGAGGAGCACCGTCGCGTGCATCTTCCGGCGGCGGTCGATGCGGACGAAGATGACGTCCTTGGGGTCGAACTCGAAATCGAGCCACGAGCCGCGGTAGGGGATGACGCGGGCGCTGTAGAGCAGCTTGCCCGAGGAGTGCGTCTTGCCCTTGTCGTGGTCGAAGAACACGCCCGGCGAGCGGTGAAGCTGGCTGACGACGACGCGCTCGGTGCCGTTGATGATGAAGGTACCGGTGTCCGTCATCAGCGGGATTTCGCCGAAGTAGACCTCCTGCTCTTTGATATCGCGGACGATCCGCTCGCCACCCTCGCGGGTGTCGTAGATCATGAGCTGGGTCGTGACCTTGATGGGCGCCGCGAAGGTCATGCCGCGCTGGCGGCACTCTTCTACGTCGTACTTCGGTTTCTCGAGGTTGTAGCTGACGAAGACGAGCTCGCTCGTCCCATTGAAATCCTTGATCGGGAAGACGCTGCGGAAGACGGCCTGCAAGCCAACCTCCACACGCTCTGCCGTCGGTACGTTGATCTGTAGAAACTTATCGTACGACGACTTCTGGATGTCGATCAGGTTGGGGATCTCGATGATCCGGCTCACCTGTCCCAGGTTCTTGCGGATTCGGAAGTTGGTCTGGACGACGCTCGCCATCGGTGCTCCTGCAATCTGAGGGCCCATGCGCTCGCGGCACGCATTGAAGCCCTACGGTCTCGAAACTGCGACGAAGAAGAGGTAAAGAAAGAAACGCCGAAAGGACGTACCGGAAAAACTCTTGCTTTCTGGTACGTCCGAATTGGGACGTCGCGAATTATCAGAAAAAGTTCCGGCGCGCTACCAATTGGAATGCGTTTTGCTCTCAGCGCCCGTTCAGTGCCGGTGCCGGAGCCCTGGTGGGCATCCAACCTACACCGGACGCTACGCGAATTCATGAATCTTTTCAACTTCATGGAAAGTCGGTCGTGACGACCGCTCGAACCAGGCTCCTGCGGCGCACGGCGCCGTGGAATCCAAGAGAGTGGGAGAGCACCCCACCTTTTTGGCCCCTCGCCCGATGGCTCCCGCCATTTTTCTCCTGCCCCAGCCTCCCCTCCGTGGCCTTCATGGATG
>JABFRG010000817.1 GCA_013141295.1 Polyangiaceae bacterium | reverse complement strand
TTCTCCGCCGTGGTCGAGCCTGGATGGCGCTCGTGCTCCCCATCGCGGCGAGCGCTTCATGCGGGCACGCGCGAGAGGGGTCGAGGCTCGCTCGGGCCACCGCCGCCACCGCCGCGCCGCTCGCCGAGAAGGCCAGCACCGAAGCACGCGTACAGGCGAACACGAAGTGCGAGGGCTGCCACGAGGAGGTGGCGCGCGAGTGGCGAGGGTCGCGGCACCGGGCCGCGGCCACCAACGCGCGCTTCATGCGGGGCTTCGACCGGGAGCCCTTGGCGTGGTGCGTGGGCTGCCATGCGCCCGCCTTCGACACCGAGGAACCCCTCCGCGCCGCAGCCGACATCGGTGTATCTTGCATAGACTGCCACCGGGGCGTGGAAACCAAGGTAGCCGCTGCCCAGGCCGCCGACCATCGAACCCCCGGCCCCGCGAACGCCGCTTCTCCCGTCTCGTGCGGCACCTGTCACGAATTCCCGTTTCCGAACCAGCCGTCGGTGGCCATGCAGTGGACGGTGACCGAGCACCGACGGTCGTCGTTCGCCCAGACCGACTGTGGCGGATGCCACATGCCGCCGCAGGAAGGGCGCCCGCATCGTGATCACCGATTCGAGGTGAGCGACGCGATGATCCGGCAGTCGTCGAGCGTCGAGGTCTCGCGCACCGCACGTGGCATATCCTTCGAGCTCCGCGCGGGCAGGATCGGTCACGCGTTCCCCACCGGCGACACGTTCCGCCGGATTCGTATCGAGGCGCAAACGCTCGATGCGAGCGCGCGCGTGGTCGAGCAACGAACGCGGCTGCTCTCCCGAAGAATGCCCAAGGCTGGCCCTGGCGGTCGCGCGCAGATGGAGGACGATCGACTCTTCCTCGCCGACTCCGTGGGGCGCATCGAGCTCGCGTTCGAACGACCGGAGCGCACCATTCGCTATCGAATTGCCTACGAGCGCGCAGAGAGCGAGCGCGACGAGGGCACGCCGCAAACCGACGTCGTGGAGCTCGCGCACGGCTCGTTACCCAAGGTTCGGAGACCATGAAGATCGCGTACCTCACATGCACCGTTGCCTCGACCCTCGCGCTCGCCTTCGCCTGCGGAGGCAGCGCAAAAGCGCCTTCGCCACCCCCGCTCCCCGCCGACACCAAGCCCTTCGCCGGCGACGTGGACGCCGGCGCTGTGACGCCCGACGCCGCTGCCCCCACAGCAATCGCCGCAGCGCCGGATCTCCGGCCCGACGCGTTTCACGTGTGGTTCCGTAGCAACGACGAGCTGCGCGTGCTCGCCGGCGACGGCGCGCTGATCTACGGCCCCGAGCTCACGGCCATCGTCGAGGGCGACACGGTGAAGCTCACCCCCGGGCCGGCCTTCGGGCAATTTCACTACCAGGACTGGGTCCCTCAAGGGGTGACGCAGAAGCTGACCTGGGGTCCGGGCGGACGCTGGCCCACGGCCGCATACTTCGCCGGCATGTTCGGCAACGCCGACTGCCGCTGCGCTTGCCCACACTACCTTCACACCTGGCGCGGCAATCACTGGGAGACCGCGGCCGTGCGGAGCTCCGGGACCCGCAAGGAATGGCAGCGCGAGCTGGGGTACGCGCCGATCTCGGCGCGCTACGACTCGCGGGCTTCGCTCGGCCCCATGAGCTTCGACGCGATCTCGACCGTCGACGAGCACCGCACCCTCGTCTCTGCCAGTGCCGGCTGCGGCGTCGACAAGCCCTCCACGTTGCTCATGATGCGCGACGGCGCGGTCGTTCCCGGGGCACCGAAGCTCTCGATGGGCTACGCGGCCCGCGTTGCCGCCTGGAGCAACGGCGGATTCTTCGCCCTCGGGGGCGGGCGGCTCGGAGAGACCTGGACCTCGGCGGACGCACCGGGGGTCGTGACACCCATCTTCCCCAAAGGTACGGCACCGGACGTGCGCGGCGTGAAGCTCGCGGCCCGCGCGAGCAACGACCTCTGGGTCGGCGGCACGCTCGGCGCCGGTCCCTTCCTCGCGCACTTCGACGGCGCAGCATGGGAGGTGGTCAAGGCCCCGATGGCCAAGCCCATCTCGTCGATGGCCGGAGAGCTGGGCGGCCGGCTCTACCTGGCCACCGACGCGGGAGAAGTCTGGAGCAACGATCCCGGCGCGGAGTGGGTGAAGGTTCGCCTCCCCGACGGCGTCAAGGTTTACCAGATCTCGATGGGCACCATCGATGGGCGTCGCGACGTCTGGATCGGTGGCGACAAGGTCGTGGTACGCAACTCCGCGCCCAAGGCCGAGCGCATGCTCAAGCAGAGCCCACGCACCATGCCCGTGGGCAACTGGGATGTCCACCCGGAGCGACCGCTCGGCGCCGCGCTCGACGGCTGCGTCAGCTACTTCGTTCCTCTCTACGAAGTCGACAACACCACCGACGAGTACGTGTTCCCGCTGGCCCAGAAGGCGCTGCTCGGCCACAAGGAGTTTGCGTCGATGCAGTTCGGCGTATCGACCGCCGACGGCCGCTTCGGCGGGGTTGCCGGCAACTACGATCTGGCCAAGCAGTTCGCGGCCTTCGCCAAAACCAACATCAAGAACGCGGTGCCACGTATCCTTTGCGAAACGGTGGCCATGCGCGCGGTCCCGATGCGTTTCGATCCGTAGCGTCAGCGCTTCGGCGGCGGAAGCTCGGCTACCGGCGCGCCCGGTTTCGCGGGCACCAGCGAGGCGATGGCCTAGGCGCCAGCTACCGAGGTACGGGGCGGCGCGCGATCGGCGAGGCGCTTTCGCCAGGCGTCGTCGTCGAGGCGATTCGATGCATCCTGCACCAGTTCGTATTAAGGGAGCGCTACGCCCATGGCCACGACCTTCTTCGAATCGGCTCGTTCCGGGATCTTTGGTCGGAGGGGCTTCTTGCGGCGCACGGTTGATTGCTACCACGGCGGTGTCTCCTGAGCAGCCCTCGGAAATGGCCTCCAACATCACGCAACTACAATGGAAAGTGACATCGACACGGGGAGTAGCGATCGGTCGTCGATGGAAGACAATGGGCGCTCCATGGGAATCGACACCGTCCGACAGCTTCGGCCTGCAGCCCAGGGCACGGCGGAGATCACGAAGGCCACTCGGGAAGATGTTCTGGCCCCCTCGGGGGCGGATCTCCGGAAGGCGAACCTTCGCGGCATCGTGATCGAGGACGCCTCGAAGGCGCACGAGGACGAGCTCGGAAGCTACCCATGGATCGTGAAGATCCTCCGCACGGAAGAAGCGGCAAATCCCATGACCGAGAGGAAGCTATGACGCGCTACGAGCTGAGCGACGGTAAGAGCCACAAGTTCTGGGCCATCGAACGCAATGGCAAGAAGCTCCACATCCGGTATGGGCGGATCGGCACGGATGGACAGGCGCTCGAGAAGTCGCTCGCATCCCCTGAAGCCGCCGAGAAGGAAGAGACGAAGCTCGTCGCAGAGAAGTCCAGGAAGGGCTACCAGGCGGTCGCCGCCTCGCCGACGATGAACGCCGCGACCAAGACGGCGACGAAGCCTGCCAAATCGCCCCTGTCGTCTGCCTCGACGCCGGTGAAGAGCACGCCCGCCACCCCCGGGGCCGCTGACGAGTCGACGCTGGTCGTCCCGACCTCATGGCAAGGACGCGTGCATCCGCGACGTGGCTACCCGAGCGCGGGCAGCACCAAGACGAAAATCGATGGGCCCGCAGCGAAGAAGGCGCTCTTCGAGCACTACCGACTGCTCCAGAAAAAGCTCCTCGCTGGTGCGACGCAGAGGGTCGCCGACGGTCCCCTGATGAAGAAGGTCGATGCGCGAATCACCGCCGCGCTACCTCCGTCGGACCCGCGCGTCGAGGGCGCGCTCGGAGCGATTGCACGCTTTCGCGCCGACTATGGCGGTAAGTCCCGGGGCGAGGCCGCCATCGATCACTGGGTCTCGGAGAAGGGTCTACCGTTTGCCGTGGATGCGGCTCTCCACTCCGTCGGCTTCGGGATGGGGATCAAGCCGAAGGCGTCGTGGGAGAGCTCGCCGTGGTTTGCGCTCTCCGCCATCGACAACGAGCAGAACGCAACGAGCTTCGACGCCCCGGGCTTCGTCAGCCACGCCAACGATGCTCGCCCGATGCTGCTTCGCCTGCGCCGCCTCCTCGCCGCGAGCTCCGACCGAGACTACGTTGCCGCGCGCGACGCCGCGGAGAAGCATCGGAAGAAGACGGCCTACCTCGAGCGCGTCGTTGCCTCTTATCTTTTTCCCACCGAGCGCTCCTGGGTGGAGGCCGATATCGCGGAGTACAAGAAGGAGCAAAAGAAGGTTCGGAGCGACTCGGAACTGCGGTGTTGGCGCCCCGAGCACCTTTGCCTGCTGGTCGCGTCGATCACGCGATTCGACGACTTCTTGCAGATGAACAAGATTGGTGATCGCAGCGCGCTGCCGGGGGAGCCCCACGAGCTTACGGTCACGCCGCACGACGTCGTGCCGAAGCAGATGGTGGCCAACTACGCCGCAACCCTGCTCGAGGGAATGGGCAAGGAGCTCCTGCCGCTCGCACGCTACTGGTGCGAAAGCTGGTTTCCCCATCCAGACCTCGTGCTCGCGTTGGCGGCGATCCCCGACGATGAAGCGTTCAACACGTTGCTGGATCACGCCAACGACAAGCACGCGCTCGCCGCGTTGACGCAGGCGGTGGTCGCGTTTCCGCGGCGAGCCGAGCGTCTCATCGGAGAGCGGGTCCGCGTTCAGGGGAAGAACTACAAAGTCGTCGCCCCCTTGATGCCCTCCGACGCGGGGAGGCCGGGCGCGGCCGGATCCAAGACCGCGCTCGCGAGCGCTTCGAACCTTCCCGCTGCCCTCGTGACGCCTCCGTGGGCCGACGCTGCGTCCCGAAAGAAGGAGGCTCCGGCCCCCATCATCGGTATCTCGATGCTCTCTCATCCGGCATCGCTCGTATGGGAAGAGGGCGAAAAAGAGCGCTTCGCGCTGCACGATTGGGATCCCGAGGCGCTCGAGCCGGGTGGCTACCTGGAGACATTGCAGAAGGGCAACTGGCTTCCCCCTGGGCCGTTCACGAAGTGGACGGAAGCGCAGTGGAACAAGCTGGACACCGACTGGGAGCACCACTTCAAGGTCGTGCACGGGCCCGAGAAGATCTCGTTCGCGGCCGCCACGTGGTGGGCCGAGCATCCCGAGTATTACTGTCCGCTTCCGCTCGCCGTCGCTCGCTTCGGAATGAGGATGCTCCCGCTCGTCATCGAGCAAGCGAAGCGCTATCCCGATCGGGCGGTGGCGCACCTGGGCCCGTTCGACGCCGCCGAGCTCGCGCCCATCGTCGCGAGCGTGGCGCACATCAAGAAGGTGAAGTCTACGACCGAAGGCTGGCTCCTTCGCCATCCACGCGCCACTGCCGTGGGCCTCATCCCCGTCGCCGTCGGCGGGTCGAAGGACCCCCAGAAGGCGGCCGTCGCCGGGCTGCAGGTCCTCGTTCGCGGCGGTCATGAAGGGGTCGTTCGCGAAGTCGCCTCGCTGTACGGAGGCGCGGTCGTCGCGGCGCTCGACCGGATCCTCGGCGTGGACCCCCGCCTCGCGAAACAGCCCAAGGCGCCTGCGTTCTGGTCCCCGGCGAAGCTTCCCCCGGTTACCCTGAAGAGCGGTGGGGCGTTGCCCCCGGAGGCGCTGGACAACCTTCGCGTCATGCTCATGCTCAACGAGCTGGAAAGTCCTTTCCCGCGCCTCGCCGAGGTGCTCGCGGAGTGCGATCGAGGCTCTCTCGCCGCGTTCGGTTGGGCGATCTTCGAGGCCTGGCAGCGCGCGGGCTCGCCGAACGACGAAAAGTGGGTCCTCGCAGCGCTCGGCGTTCTGGGGGACGACGAGGTCGCGCGCAAGCTCACGCCGCTCGTCCGCAAATGGCCGGGGGAGTCTGCCCACGTGCGTGCCACCCTTGGCCTCGACGTGCTCGCAGCGATGGGCACCGATCTCGCGCTCAGCAGCATCCACGGCATCGCCGAGAAGCTGAAGTTCGAGGCGCTGCAGGAGCTGGCGAAGAAGCACATCGCCACTATCGCGAAGCGCCGGAACCTCAGCGTCGACGAGCTCGAGGACCGGCTCGCCCCGAGGCTCGACCTCGACCCGCGCGGAACCATGCGGCTCGACTACGGCGGTCGCACGTTCACGGTGGGCTTCGACGAGACGTTGCGCCCGTTCGTTCGGGACGACTCCGGCAAGCGGCTGCCCGACCTTCCGAAGCCCGGAGCGAAAGACGCCGCCAAGGTCGCCTCGCGCG
The DNA here is from genome assembly GCA_013141295.1 of Polyangiaceae bacterium. Classification (GTDB taxonomy): domain Bacteria; phylum Myxococcota_A; class Polyangia; order Polyangiales; family Polyangiaceae; genus JABFRG01. Next base: position 3,257 of record JABFRG010000817.1, on the reverse strand, counting down.
CGCAGGCGACGTTCGCGGCGCTGAAGAAGGACGTGCGGGCAGTCGGGCCCAACCAGATCCGCCGTCTCGAGCGCGCGATGATCGCCGGGCGCCGATGGTGGGGCGTCGACTTCGACGCGTTCCTCGTTCGCCACCCGCTCGTCGGACATCTCGTCCGGAGTCTCGTCTGGGGCGCATACGCCAGCGACGCGCTCGTCGCCACGTTCCGCGTCGCAGAAGACGGCGCGCTAGCGTCGATCGACGACGCAGCGTTCGCGCTTGGAGAAGGTCGGACCGTCGGTCTCGTCCATCCGCTTTCGCTGGACGAGAAGACCCTCGCCCGCTGGGGAGACGTCCTATCCGACTACCGGATTCTCCAACCCTTTCCCCAGCTCGGACGGGGACGCTACGCGACGGGCGAAGTGGAAAAAGCGGTCAAGGGAGCGACCGGCAAGCGGATCGCCACCAGCAAGGTGCTTGGCCTGGTGAACTTCGGTTGGAGGCGAGGGGCGCCTCAGGATTCGGGCCACGTCGGTTGGATGACCCGGGAGACCACGATCGGCGTCCTTCACCTCGATCTCGAGGACGGCTTCAACGTAGCCGCGCTCGGCGAGACCCCCGAGCAGACCCTCGGAAGGATCACTGTCGGCCGCTCGAAGGCCCTGGACGCCAAGCTCCTCCGCGCTCTGGGCGATGTCGAGGCGAGTGAGCTCGCGCATTCCCTCGTCGCGCTCGTGTCGTGAGGGCGAGCCGACCTCCCGTCTCTTGAATCTGCTCTTCGGTGAGCACCTTCTTCGGCGGGCTACCGGGATCTACGTTCCGTAGCGTCAGCGCTTCGGCGGCGGAAGCTCGGCCACCGGCGCGCCGGGCTTCGCGGGCACCAGCGCGGCGATGGCGTAGGCGCCAGCCACCGAAGTTCGCGGCGGCGCGCGGTCGGCGAGGCGCTTTCGCCAGGCGTCGTCGTCGAGGCGATTCGATGCATCCTGCACCAGTTCGTAGTAAGGGAGCGCCACGCCCATGGCCAGCTGCAGCGACTCGCCCGCGGCGGTGCGGCCGAGGATGGCCAGGTCCTGCGCGTTGCCGGTGGCCACGTGCAGCACGCCGTTGGTCCGCAGGTCGTGGTGCACGTCGGCCACCAGGGCGGTGTCGACGGCGCCGCTGGCGGCGAGGCGCATCTCGAGATCGGCCATGCGATAGGGCAAGGTGCCGGCGCGCCCCTGCAGCTCGGCGTCGAGGGGCATGCCTTCGGTGCTGCGGACGGCCACCTCGAGTGCGGTGCGGACGATGGCGTCGACCTCGTTGAGCGTCGCGCGCGCAGTGCCGGTGGGCGCGAAGCCACCGAAGGCCTGCATGCCGCGGGCAACCTGCGCCAGGAGCGCCACCAGCTTGAGGATGGCCTCCGGATGCGGCTCGACCATGACCACCGTGATCGAGGGATCGCCGCGAAAGCGCACGTCGCCCACCGGAACCGCGCCGAGCGGCGAGCGCCCGAACATCGATGCGTCGTGACGGAGCATCGTCCACGCGGCGGCCGCGGCCTCGACCTTGTGGAGACGCCACTCGGGCCGACCCAGCACCGGGTTCGTGGCGTCGCCCGCCGAGGGCTCCACGTACGTGCCGATGGCGTCGAGGAGCGACGCGTACACCGAGTGATGTCGCTGCGACTCGTCGGACCGAGAGCGACGCTGCCCGAGCGCGGCCAGCGCCTGATCGTACGCCGCCCGGCGCTCGTCGCCGGTGGGAAGCACCGAAGCCTTGGCCTCCGGCGACCCCAGCCACGCGATCACGTCGAGCCCGCTGGGCAGCGAGCGACGCTCCGCGTCCGCGACTCGCAAGGGCGGCGAAACCAGGGCCGAGAGCACCTCTGCGTCCTCGGTGCCGCTCTTTCCGAAGAGCCGCGCGTACACCGTGGGCGGGCCCGGCTCGGGCCCTGGGGCGGGAGCGCCGGTACCGTCGTCCACGTGCAGTTTCCACTGCAGCGTCACGGCGTGGCGGAGGCGGTCGACCTTGGTGATGTCCACCACGACCTTCGGGTCGGCCAGGTCGAGGCCCAGCCGCTCGGCGACGCGATCGACATCGGACACCGACGCATCGTCGGCCGCGCCGAACGCGAACCTGCGAAAGCGCTGGAGCGAGGCGAACTGCTTGGCACTGATGGGGTCGACGTCGCTGTCGACCGCGCGCGCGAGCAGCAGCATGGCCCGGGTGGCCACCCGCGCTTGCCCCACGGTCGCCGGGCTCGCCGCCTGCTCGGTCTTCCCCGCCAGCGCAAACGGCGCGAGCGAGAGCCACGCGAGCGCATCGGAGCGTCCGTCGCGCTCGACCTCGTGAGGGCCGGGAGTGGGGCTCGAGAAGAGCGAGTAGTCGATGGGCACGCCGAGAAGCGGGCTCTTCTCCATGCCGCGATGCGCGCGCACCAGCTCGAGCTCGCGTTGCACGTCACCATCGCTCCGGAGGCGCGAGGCCTCGGGGGTCTCCGGGCCCGCGGCGTTTCGGCGACCGAGCGCCGCGGCTACCGCGAGCACGCCCCGGGCCATGGCGTAGGCGTCGACCAGGTCCGCCGAAGCGTTCTTGGCCTGGGCTCCGAGCGAGGTCTCCAGGCGCGCCAGCACCGCGTCGAAGCGCGGGCCCAGGAGCGTGGCCTCGGCCTCGGCGTAGGCGCGATCGATGGCGACGTGGGTGAGGAAGAACAGGGTGTCGAGGGTGATGAGCACCGGCACGCCGGCGCGCGCCCACTCGGCGTATCGATCGCCGATGCGGGCGAAGGTGGGGCGCTGCATGGTGTAAAAACCACGCCGCAGGAGCAGCTCCTTCTGCGGGAGGTCGGCGAACAAGCGCTCCGAGCCGGTGGTGCGAGCAATGGCCGCCACGGTCGGCGGCAGCTCCGGCACCGGCCCCTGGGCCGGCGTGAGCGAGAGCGCATAGGGCTCCCAGTACGACCACTCCGGCAGCTTGAGCTTCTTTCCGGACGCGGTGACGACCGGGCGCGAGGGCAGGAGGCGCGCGTTGGGCGACACTGCGGGCTTCCCGCAAGCCACCACGGCCACCATCAGCGCTAGAATTCCCAGTCGCACGGCGCCAAGGTAACGTAAAGATCGGGGCTTCTGCGAGGACAACGATTCGATGAGCCTGGGAACGAGGCAGCGCAAGACGACATTCCGCAAACCGCAGGCGCCATTTCGGCTGCCTTCGGCGCTGCGCTTCTCGCTGGCCCGCGCCATCCTGTTCACCGGCGGTGCGGTGCTGGCCACCATCTGGGCCATCCACCGCTACTACAC
>JABFRG010001026.1 GCA_013141295.1 Polyangiaceae bacterium | reverse complement strand
GCCTTTGCGTCATGCGAGCGGCGCGGGGCGGCGGAGTTGCGGTAGGCTGCGGAGCCATGTCGAACTACCTCCTCGCCATCGATCAAGGCACGACCGGAACCACGGCCCTGGTGCTCACCGCGGAGGGCGTCATCGCGGGGCGCTACACCACCGAATTTCCCCAGCACTTTCCGAAGCCCGGTTGGGTAGAGCACGACCCCGACGAGCTCTGGCAGTCGGTCGGCAGCGCAGTGGGCGGCGCCCTCGCCGCGGCGAAGATCGAGGGCCACGAGATCGCCGCCATCGGGCTCACCAACCAGCGCGAGACCACGGTCCTTTGGGACCGCAAGACCGGGAGACCCATCCACCGGGCCATCGTGTGGCAGTGCCGGCGCACCGCCGACGAGTGCGATCGCCTGAAGAAGGAGGGCGTCACCGAGCGGGTGCGGGAGCGCACCGGGCTGGTCCTCGACGCGTATTTCTCCGGCACCAAGATCGCCTGGACCCTCGACAACGTGGAGGGGGCACGTGCCCGGGCCGAGCGCGGGGAGCTGGCGTTCGGCACCATCGACACGTTCTTGGTGCACAAGCTCACCGGCGGCGACACCCACGTGACCGACGTGAGCAACGCGTCCCGCACGCTGCTCATGGATCTGCGCACGCTCGCCTGGGACGACGAGATGCTCGCTCTGTTCCGTGTACCCCGCACCCTTCTGCCGAACATCGTGGGGAACGCCGAGGTCATCGCCAAGACCCGCGCCGCGGGCTTCTTGCCCGACGGCATTCCCATCGCGGGCATGGCCGGGGATCAGCAAGCGGCCCTCTTCGGCCAGGCGTGCTTCGAGGTCGGTGACGCCAAATGCACCTACGGCACCGGCGCTTTCGCGCTCATGAACATCGGCCCCGAGCCGCTCTCCAGCGCCCATGGGCTCGTGACGACCGTGGCCTTTCGCATCCATGGAAAGACCACCTACGCGCTCGAAGGAAGCGCCTTCATCGCCGGCGCGGCGGTGCAGTGGCTCCGGGACGGCCTCGGCATCATCAAGAGCGCGCGCGACATCGAGGGGCTGGCTCGGGGCGTTCCCTCGAGCGAGGGTGTGGCATTCGTGCCAGCCCTCTCCGGCCTGGGGGCGCCTTACTGGGACCAAGGTGCGCGCGGCGCGCTGGTGGGGCTCACCCGAGGCACGACCGCCGCCCACATCGCGCGGGCCACGCTGGAGGGGATCGCCTTCGAGGTGGAGGACCTCCTCGCCGCCATGCGCAGCGATGCAGCCCGGCCGATATCGCGCCTGCGGGTCGATGGCGGGGCCGCCGCCAACCAGCTCCTGATGCAATTTCAGGCGGACGTATCGAACGTCACCGTCGAGCGTCCTACGGAGCTGGAGTCCACCGGTCGCGGGGCCGCCATGCTGGCCGGCGTGGGCGCGGGGCTGATGGATCTTTCCACGGCTCCGCGAATGCTGCGCCTGGAGCGGTCGTTCTTGCCTACTATGGAGCCCGATGTGCGAGAGCGCGAGCTGGCCCGCTGGAAGGTCGCCGTCGGGCGCGTGCGCTCCTGACCCAGCTCGTCGGAGAGTGAACGTCAGCGACGTTGTTGGCGGCGCCGCCATCGAAGATCGGGGGAGACGCTCGTTACGCTTCCCGTGAACGACCGGGCGTGCGATTCTGGAAATGCACGCTTCGCTTCAATGCTTCTCCTTATCGATAGTGCCATCGACCGGTGCCAGCCCCATCGGTGCGATCCCTGCGACGGAACTTCGTCGCGACTTACAGCTTTGGGAAGGGAGTCCACATGACGGAGCAACAATCTCCCGGTCGGGCCCGTGAGGTCCCCGTAGACTGGGAAGCTTTGGAGGATGCGTTCGAAAACAACGCCCCTGAAGTACACAGCTATCTTCATCTGACGACGGGGGAGGTTCTGCGCGTCGTCGACGGCGTCGCGGATCCGCAGATGCACGTGCGCATCGCCTCCGATGGTCAGTACCTGCGCATCGACCCGGTGAGCTCGCGCGAGCAATACCGGTGGATGGAGCGCTTCATACCGATGGTCGAGGATCCGGAGCTCCGGACCAAGCTCGGCGCCGCCATCGATGGCAAGGGAGCGTTTCGTCGGTTCAAGGACGTCCTCATGTCCTACGCCGCCGATCGCGAGCGTTGGTTCACCTTCCGGAGCGAGCGACTGCGCACGTTCATGGAAGCGTGGCTCGACGCGCACGCCATCAAGGCAGCACCGCGGCCCCAGTGGGTCGACGGACCGCCTTCGGAGGTCGCGCCCGAGCCCTCGTCCACGTCGCTCGAGGCGCAGGGCGCCCCCAGCGAGGAGGCTCCCAAGTCGCAAAGTGGTCGCCGAACGCGCAGCGCCGAGGCGAGCCGTCAACACCTTCGCGAGGTGGCGGAGTCGCTCGGGCCTCGGGAGCTCGACACCCTGGTGGCCTTCGCGGAGTTCTTGAAGGCGCGGCGCGCGGCCCGAGGCTTCGCCCACCACTTCGAGCATCAGCGCGAAGAGCGCGAGCTGGGGTCTTCCCGCAAGCTCGTCGAAGGGGCCGGAGAGAAAGGCTGAGCATGGGGTCGTGCGTTCGGCCCGCGCTCGCCGTGGTGGCGGTGTCCGCGGCGGTGCTCGCGACGCTGTTCGTGGGCCCGTCGGCTCACGCCCAAGGAACCGCCACGCAGGGCAACCTCGTGGACCGCGTGTTCGTGCGCTACGTCTCGCCGGAGACCGGCGGCGGCGCGCGGCCGCGCTTTCTCACCGAGCACGAGGCGGCGCTCTTCGCGCGCATCGAGGCGCTCATCGAAGACGGCGGCGTGAACGGGGACTTTCTCGACCGCTTCGGGCGTGTCGCGGTGGACCGCGTCATCGCCGAGGACATGCTGGCGGCGCTGCAGGTCGAGGGCGGCATCGAGCCTCCGGAGCTTCCGAAGCTGACCCGCGAAGCGCGGGAAACGCTGGAGGCACGGGTGGGCGGGGCCGATGCCCTGGCGACCGCGCTCAAGGCCGAAGGAATCTCCGATCTCGAGCTCGAGACGGTGATGCGCCGGCGCGCCCGGGCCACGTACTATGCGGACCGGTCGCTCGCGCCGATCATCAAGCCGCCGGAAGAAGAGCTCTACAATGCCTTTCGAACGCTCACCCATCCGTACCGCACCATGAAGTACGAAGACGCGCGGCAACGATTTGCTCGCTGGTACGCGTACGAGCGGCTGCGGACCCTGGAGATCGACTTCGTGCAGTCTGCACGTAGCCGGCTTCTCGTGACGTACCTGTGAGCGGGCAAGCCGACAGCAAGAAGGTGGTGATCGCCGCCCTCGCGGGGAACCTCGCCATCGCCGCGTGCAAGTTCGCCGCGGCCTATCTCTCGGACTCCACCGCCACACTGGCCGAGGCGGTGCACTCGCTGGCCGACACCGGCAACCAGGGCCTGCTCCTGGTGGGCATGCGCCTGGCCATACGCCCGGCCAACGATCGCTTCGCCTTTGGCCGCGCCGGCGAGAAGTACTTCTGGCCGTTCGTGGTGGCGCTCATGCTGTTCTCGGTGGGCGGGGCCTTCGGCATCTTCGAGGGCGTGGACCACGCGCGGCACCCGCGGGAGCAGACCGGCTCGCACCTGTGGAGCTATGGGGTCCTCGGGATCTCGCTCGTGTTCGAAGCCATGAGCTTTCGCGTTGCGTGGAAGGAGTTCAAGGTCCTTGCCAAGGGCAAGCCCTGGCAAGAGGCGGTGCGCGAGGCCCGGGATCCGACGATTCCGCTGGTGCTCGCGGAAGACACCACGGCGCTCCTCGGGCTCGCCATCGCCTTCGTCGCGGTGGGCGCGAGCCACTTGTTCGGGCTGCCGATCCTCGATGCCGTGGGGAGCGTGCTCATCGGTCTCTTGCTCTGCGTGGTGGCGGTGGCGTTGGCGCGCCTCACCCACGGCCTGCTCATCGGAACCAGCGCGAGCGTCGAAGAGCAGGGTGAGGTGCTCTACCTCACGGAGGGCGTGCCGGGCGTGGAGCGGGTGACGCAGCTCCTGACGGTGCACCTGGGGCCGGACGTGGTCATCCTCACCATGAAGATCGCCTTTCGCACCGGCATGACGGTGGAAGAGGCGGAGGACGTGACCAACGAGATCGAACGGCGCATTCGCGGGCAGATTCCCGACATGCAGAAGATCTTCATCGAGGTCGATTCCCAGGGCGATGGCCGCGGGCTCGAGGCCGCTCGCAAGGCCTACGAGCGCAAGCGCTCCGCCGAGGGCGCTGCTTCGCGGGTGCCCGAAGAGGCCGCGCCGGACAGTGGCCGGAGCGCAGCGGACGAGAGCGCACCGTGACCGAGCCGGAGCGAGAGCCGAGCCGCGGCTTCCGCTGGTCCGGCTTGCCGGTGGTGTTCGCGGCGCTGGGGGTCCTCGCGGTGGTGCTCTCGCTGGTGCCCGCCCGTCGCTTCCACCCGGCGAGCCACCCCGGTGCGGTGCGTATCGGCCTCGTCTTCGACGTGGGCGGTCGCGGCGACAAGAGCTTCAACGACTCCGCCTACGAAGGCTTGGTCCGCGCGGAGAAGGAGCTGGGCGTCGAGATCACCTACCTCGAGCCCTCCGGGAGCGAGGACCGAGAGGCGGCGCTGCGGCTCTTCGCGTCGCGCGGCTACGATCTCGTCGTGGGTGTAGGGTTCATCTTTTCCAGCGATGTGGACGCGGTCGCGCGCGACTATCCGGGGACGAGCTTCGCGTGCATCGACTATGCGCCGAGCGCGCACGGCATGCCTCCCAACGTGGCGGCGCTGTCGTTCCACGAGGAGGAAGGCTCGTACCTGGTGGGGGGCGTGGCGGGCCTGCTCTCCAAGACCAAGACCGTGGGGTTCGTCGGGGGCATGACCGGGCCCCTGATTCGCAAGTTCGAAGCGGGGTACATCGCGGGCGTCGCCGCGGCGTGCCCGTCGTGCAAGGTGGTGGTGGGCTACGCCGGCTCGACGCCCGATGCGTATCGCGATCCGGCCAAGGGTAAGGCCATCGCGGTGAGCCAGATCGGCGCCGGCGTCGACGTGGTGTACCACGCGTCCGGCGCCACCGGGCACGGCGTGTTCGAGGCGGCCCACGACGCGCACATCTTCGCCATCGGTGTCGACTCCGACCAGCACGACGAGATGCCCGACGTGGTCGTGACCAGCATGGTGAAGCGCGCCGACGTGGCGCTCTTCGATACCATCCGCGAGGTCAAGGAGAAGCGCTTTCACGGCGGCTTTCACGCGTTCGGGCTGCGCGAGGGCGGCATCGACTACGTGCACGAAGGGCCTCACGCCAGCCGCATCGACCCGGGCGTCCAGGCGGCGGTCCAGAAGATGCGCGACGACGTGGTTTCCGGTCGCGTGAAGGTCCCCACCGAATAGCGCGCGACCGCCCGACGCGGGTTCAGGATAGCATCGCGGACATGTCTCCGAGCCCCGCTGAGTTGACCCGCTTCGATGCGGCCGGTGCCCGCTTCGTCACGTTCTTCAAGGAGCTGGAAGGTTCCTTCGTGGAGCGGGAAGAGCTGCTGCTGCAGATTGCTCTCGGCCTTCTTTCGCGGGAGCACGTGCTCATGACGGGGCCGCCGGGTACCGCGAAGAGCGGCGTGGCCGCGGCGGTGTTGCGACGCGTTGTGGACGAGAAGACCGGTGCGCCCAGCCTTTACGCGCGGCAGTTCACCGAGAGCACGGTGCAAACCGACCTGGTGGGGCCCATCAACTTCAAGACGCTGATGGAGAGTGGTCGCACCGAGCACTTCACCGATGAAGGCATGCTTGGGGCCGTGCACGCGTTCCTGGACGAGGTCTTCGACGGTCGCGACATGCTGCTCCGCGCCACGCTCAACGTTCTCCAGGAGCGCGAGCTGAAGCAAGGGGCGCGCACCACGCGCGGGCAGATCGAGTGCGCCCTGATGACCACCAATCGCTATCTGGCGGAGATCCTCGAAGGGGCGCGGGAGACCCTGCTGGCGTTCGTCGACCGCATCGCGTTCGTCTCCTTCGTGCCGCGAGGCTTTGCCAGTGACGCGACGCTGGCCTCGGTGCTGAAGCGGCAGGTGGGAGGCGCGGGCGCGCATTCCGCGACCCTCACCATTCAAGACCTCGACGTGCTCCAAGCCGCAGTGGATTCGGTGGAGGTTCCGGAGGAGGTGCTCGACGGGCTGGCCACCTTGCTCGGCTCGCTCTCCGAGGAGCTCGCCGCAGCCGAGCGCGCCGATCCGCAGTTCCTCGCCACGCGCTACTTCTCCACGCGCACGGCGGTGCGGCTGGGGCGCCTGCTGCGGGCAGTCTGTGTGTACGACCGACTCTTTCGCCACCACAGCCGCGCCCTGCAGGTGGAGGGGCTCGACCTTGCCGGCCTGCGCTCCAGTCTCGTCCTCGGCGGACCGAAGCCCGACGCGCTGGCGGCCCTCTTCGCCAAGGAGACCGACGCGCGCGAGCGGCGGCAGTTGTCGATCATCCGCACCGAGCGCGAGATCTTCGACCGCTGCCTCCGCAAGCTCGGAACCATCAAGGTGACCAAGCGCCGACCCGCGGCACCCAATGGGCCCACCGCGGCGACCTGGGACGAGCAGCCCGCCGCCATGGACACGGACAAGCTGGTGGCTGCCACCCGCGCGCTGGCCGAGAAGCCGGTGGCACCGGACGCGAAGATCGAGGCGGACGCCCTGCTGGCACGAGCGGTGGCGGAGCTGGGGGAGCGGGCGCTTCGAGCCGGCCTCACGAGCACGGCGCCCGCCGACGGCGATCTCGACGTGGAGACCGTCGCGGCGGAGCTGGGGCGAATGGCCGAAAGTGTGGAAACGGCATCCTCGTCCGGGCGACCCATGGGCCGTTGGCTGCGTGGGCGCGCCCTTCGGCTCCTCGAAGAGTCGGTGGCGTTGGCTTCGTCTGCGGTGGGCGCTTCGCTCGATGCGCTGCGCGCGCCTCCGGAGAGCCTCGAACGTACGACGCCCTGGGTGGATGCGCGCTTCGCAGTCCTGGAACGGCTTTCGGCGCAGCGCGACAGGCTGCGGGCGCAAGGCGCGGAAGAAACGGATCCGCAGGCCGCGGACGCGATCTGGGCGCGGGCTCGGAACCGCGCCGAAGCCGAGGCCGCCGACATGCTGGACCTGGGGTTCCAGAAGGACGTCGCCGCGGCGCTCGCCGCGAATCCCGGCGATGCCCTGGAGGGCGTGCTGGCGGCGCTGGCGCGCCCGTTCTCGCTCCTCGACGTGTACGGCGAGAAGGTCGCCGCGCTGGGAGGCGATCCGTTGCGCATCAAGGCGCTGGTCGTCGGCCCTCGCCTCCGGCCGCTGGTCGAGTCGGCGTTCGCGCGCCTTCAGTCGCCGGACCGTATTCGCCTGGTGGCGCAGGTCGACTCGCTGCTGGGGACGCTGCAGAATGCAGGTCTTCGCGACGTGCTATCAGCGCGCGACATCGTCGCCATGACGGCCGAGGCGCTGGTGCGGTCTGCCCGCGCCGCCCCGTCGCCGGCCATGACGCCGCTCGACCGCGATCAGTACCGACGCATCCGGCAGGAAGACCAACGGGTCCCTGGTGCGTTCACGCTCCTCGAGATCGCGCTCCGCGTCCAGAGCCGGAAGGTTCTCGACCTCGGGAACCCGGAGGCGTCGGCGCAGGGCTTGGCCGAGCTCGCTCGCGATCTCCCGGAGCCTCTCCGACTGGGCGTGGCCGAAGTGGACCTCGGACGCCTCGAGCGGGTGGTCACGTTCTTCGAGCGATGGTCCGCATCGCTCGACGATGCGGTCGCGGACACCGATGTGCTGCTGAAGCGCTACGCGCAGTCCGGCTTCTTCCACGTCATCGCCGACGAGCGCGCGCTGCTCCGCACGTCCCTCGAGGTGCAGCTGGTGTCGGAGGTGTTCCCGCTGGCCAACGAGCGCGCAGCGCAACTTCGGGGAAGGCTCCGGGCCCTCGAGGAGCGGAGCAACGCCCGCGTGCGCGAGCTCTTGCAGAAACGTAGCGAAGAGGCCTGGGCCTCGATGTTGCGGTCGTGAGCCAAGACGTGGACGAAATCGGGCGGCGCATCGAGCGCCTCACCCTGGCGCCGGACGACATTCGCGCGCCGATCTTGCGCCTGGTGCGCCCGGTGCTCGCGCGCTTCGGTTACCGGCCGCGCGTCACCGCCACGAAGGTGGAGGCGCTTCTGGCGCAGGTGCGCGATCGTCCGACGCGACTCGATGGCACGCCCGACCCGGCGGAGACGAAGCTCCTGGAGCAGGCGGAGCGCGAGCTCGAAGAGAGCCTGGTGAGCGTCGAGCGCGCCACGGTGGTGGGCGGCCAGGTGCTGGTGTCACACGCGGCCTGGCTGCGACGGCTCTACGAGGTACTGGTCCGAGCGCGGCGGGCGGTGGAGCAGCCGGAGGACGTAGCTGCTGCCGCCATGGCCATCGGCGCGAGACGGCTGGTGCTACCCCCGCTCGCGATCGCCGAGGCCGACGCGGGAGCCGACGCGAAAGACGCGGCGCCGGCGCCGGACCCGGATGCAACCCGACTGTTGGAGCTGGAGCTGGCCGCGGTGGATCGCGTGCTCGCGGCGGCGGATGGCGAGATCGAGCTGCTCGGTCGTCGTCGCCGACTGTTCGAGGCCGCGCGCCAGGTGCTCCTCGATACGAACGCAGCGGCGCCGCTCGAGGCCTCCGGCGTGGAGACGCGCCGTGCGTACATCGCCGGCGAGATCACCCGGCTCGACCGCCTGGAGGCAGCCGGTGTGAAGCCCGAGGTGACGCTCTCGCACCAGCTGCGCGAGGCGGTGGACCGCGGCGAGCGGGAGCGGGTTCACGCGGCGCTGGTGGCGAAGAACGGCATCGCGCTGGCCGCCGGCGACGCCGCCACGTTCGAGGCGTCGAAGCGTGCGCTGGGGGTGCTGTGGGAAGGCAAAGACCCGCGCGACCCCGAGGTGCGTCGGGCCTCGATGCGTCGCAGCGCAGCCCAGGTCTTCGGGAGCGCGTTCCCGGAGGCGATCCGGCGCACCTACGAGGAGGCGCGGGCGCGCTATCGCAGGGTAGCGAAGGCCCATCCGCTTGCGTCGCTCCCCAAGCTCGCCGACGACTACTTCGCCGACGAAAAGGTCGACGCCGCGCTGGCGGCGGTGCTCGCCACCGACGGTTCCTTCGAGGTCGGCGGCGCGCTCTTGCCGATGCGGGTCGTCGAGTACGAGGAGCGCTACCGCGCGGTGCGATTCCCCACGCAGGATCTGCTCTTGGTCGCTGCGGAGGACCCGGCCGACATTCCCGACGCCATCGTGGAGGATCCGCGCACCATCGTCATGGACCTCGCCGCCGGGCGACTGCTCGCGCGCCGCTTCGTCCACCAGGAGCGGCGGGCCCGCGCACGCACCGTGATGCGCGCCGAGGTGCGGGTGTACCTGCTCGACGGATCGGGATCGATGCACGGTCCCCGGTCGCGTATGCGCGACGCCATGATGGCCGCGGAGCTGGTTACCTTGAAGCGGCGACTTCAGGAAGGCGCCAAGGTGGCGCGGGTGGTGTTGTTCTACCGGTACTTCGACTCGGTGCTCCACCCGGTGGCGCTGCTCGCGAGCCTGAGC
>JABFRG010000663.1 GCA_013141295.1 Polyangiaceae bacterium | reverse complement strand
ATGGCGTGCTCGTCCTCGAAGCCGAAGGGCGAGCTCGAGAGCACGATGCGGGCGTTCGGCATCGTCGCCATGGTCGGGCGAATGCTGCCGAGCACTTCCTTCGCCGGGTTCGCCCCGTCGTCGGCGGCCCGCCACTTGGACACCTCGTCCGCAATGACCGCCACCGCGGTGAAGCCGGAGACGGCGCCGATCGAGCAAGTGAAGATCCGGAAGGCAAAGGGCCGACGCTCCAGCTCGATTCCGCCGTCCGTGGGCGCGTAGGGCTCCCCCAGCCCATCGAGCACGGCCTTGATAAGGCGAAGGCGTTGGTTCGCCTCGCTGCGGCTCACGGAGACGACGGCCACGGTTCCGACGTCGCCGGGCGGAACCTGGTGCTCGCCAAAGAGCGCGAGCACCACCCCGAGGCGCGTGAGGGTGCTCGACTTGCCGCCGCGGCGCCCGACGCGGGCCACCAGCTGGCGCTTTCCCGACGTGAGCCACCGGCGGATGGTTTCCTTCCACCAGGGACTCGTCGCCGGGAACCCCTTCGTCACGAGGTGCGCGTCCAGCGCCAGGAAGCGCTCGAAAACCCGTTCCCCCCAGCTCACGCGCCCGCCTTTGGCATGTACTGCGCAAGCACGTCGAGGGGGGCCGCCGCATTCTTGACGCTGGCGAGCTTCGTACTGATGTCGAGCGCGGTGACGATGAGCCGCTCCGCACGTTGCCCGTGCTTCATGGCGAGCTCTTGCGCCTCGACGCCGCCCTCCGTGGTGAGCCCCCGGCGGGCCGCTTCGCCCTCCCAGAAGGCCGAGAGCGCCGACTGCTTCGCCTGCTGCATGAGCAGATTGCGGACCGAAGGCCCGTCGCTGGGCATCTCGCGCACCGTCGCGCAGAAGATGCGCCACGCGTCATCGGCCACGGCCTCCGCGGCGGCGTTGGCCCCTTCGACCCTGCCCAACGTCTTGCGGATCGAGGACTTCCACCCGCGGCCTCTCGCGAGAGTGTTACCGGCAGCGAATCGGCCGTCCGCACGCCGTTCTGCGGGCCGTTCGCGAGCCGTTGGGAGGTCCGGAAGGTCCGAGCTCCGCGGAAGCGTGGGACGGGCCTTGCCGTGCGAGCGTTCGATGGTCACGACGGCCCCCCGAAGAGTTCGGCGCGGATGGCCTCGAGGGCGGCGACCGTCTCCCGCAGAGACCGCGCGGTGCCGGAGATCAGCGGTTGGGTGGCCACGTCGACGCTTACGCCCGTGCGCCGGGCGAGCTCGGTCACAATCGCAAGGTGCTCCTCCGCGTCGGAAAGCATAGGTGCCTGCAACCCCTCGCCTACCTGCGAGTAACCCGCCCGCGGCGGGGCGAGGGGTTGCATGCGGTCGCGCCCAGCAACCGAGCAGCTGGGCAACGTCTTTGCGGCGCGCACTGCGCCGGCCGGATTTGGGGCATCGAGGGGGGCGATCTCCACCTCAACACCGAAGGTTTTCGAGGGGCGCTGACGAACCGCCCAGGCGAAGCGGGGGTTGCCGTCGTCCACGCCGACGGCGTCCGCGATGCCATCCCGCACGTGCTTCGCGGAGGCCACGGCGTTGTCATCGTCCAGGCGACGGGGCCCGAGGCGGGTCACGGTCACGCGCCAGCCCGGCCAAGAGAGGAGGTCGGCACCGAGCTCGCGCGTTGCCTCCGCGGCGCCGCTGCGTTGGGCCTTGGCGCGGCGCTGGGCGGAACCCCAGTGCTCGCGGGCGTTGCCGGCGCCCACGAGACGCCACGTCTTGCCGGTGCGCGACCACACGAGGGGCGTCGGTACGGGGCTTGCCGGGGGCGCGATCTCCGCGGCGGCGAGCTGGTGGCTTTTGGTCTGGTGACTTTTCATTGGTTTTCGGCGCCTTTTCGGCGCGTTTTTGCGTCTGGAAGGCGGCTACGGAAGCCGACGGTCGAAGCTCCCGAGAGGGCCCGCGCGATGCGTGCAGAGCGCACGCACATGTGCGCAACCGCCGCGCCCGTAAAACGCGTCGACGATCCGGCATCGGCGCGAGTGCGTTCCGAGCTCGAAAGGCCCGTCCTGGGGCCGCCACGCGCGAGCGTTCGGGCTCTTGGGGGCCGACTCAGGGCCAAGAAGGGGAAGAACTCGGGACCGCGGAAGATTCCGGGAACGTTCCCGCGCACCGGGGCGACGCCTTCTCTCCCCCCCTCCCCCGGCTGGTACTGGACGGTACGGTACCGGTACCGAAGGAGCTCTCGGGAGCGGGGACAGCTGAGTCGGTTGACCCCGTCCCCGGTTGCTGTCCCTTTTGCTGTCCCCCCTAAAGGGGGGGACAGCGGGGACAGCTGACCTCCGCGCTGTCCGGGGACAGCTGGGGACAGCTGGGGACAGCGGGACAGCTAGGGGGGCGCGATCCGCAGATCGGGCTTCTGGCGGCTCCCGATGTTCACGATGCGACGCGTGGCTTCCAGCTCGTCGACGGCGGCGTAGATCGCCTCGCGCTTGCCGCCGATGCGCGCGCGCAGCACGTTTCGACCAGCCACGGACCCGTTCTCGCGGAGGTAGGCGACGATCTTCGCCATCATCTTCTCGTGGGCGTCGCCGGCCGGCACTTGCTCCGGCGCGCTGTCCACGATGCTGAGGCGGAGGCCCGCCCGCGGGTTGCCGTCGATCTCCACGTCGTCCGAAGAAAACGAGAAGTCGTCCAGGCTGGCGCCGAGGATGCGATCCTTCGTGTGCTGCACTTTGCTCGGGACCTTGCCGTCGTCGGCGGAGAGCACGAAGGCGGTTTGCACGGCGTCGAAGATGGCCGACGAGCCACGGGGCGCGAACTTGGCGCCGGTCGCCTTATCGGCGCTGGGCTTGCCCGCGTGGTGGATGACCACGAACGTGCACCCGGTGCGCTCGCTCACCCGGGTGAGCATGTCGAGCGGGCGTCGGACCTCCGAAGAATTCTCGTCGAGGCTTGGGACCATCGCGCGAAGCGAGTCGAGCACGGCGATCGTGACGCCTTCGGTCGCACGGCAGAAGACGTTCTCCGCGTCTGCCGCGTCCAGGTAGGGCGGCAGGGTCGAGACCCTGAGGGCGTCCGGTGCGAGGTCCCGAAGGTCCACGCCATGACCGCGCGCGAGTCGCTGGTATCGGTCGATGGTGAGGCGCCGGCCTTGCTCCGCCTGGAGCTCCAGGCACGTGCCCTTGCGCACGGCGTAGGCCCCGAGGAACGGAACGCCGGAGGCAACCGAGAGCAAGAGCCCTTCTCCGAAGAGCGACTTGCGGGAGAAGGCGTAGCCGGCGAGCAGGGTCGGCGCGCCGGGGGCGATGGAGAGGCTCGGGACCACCCACGGCACGTCGCCCAGGGGCTCCACGAGCTCGCGCTGGCCGAAGGTCTCGATCGTCGGGCCGGATTCGCCGCGGACGAGGTCGCCCGCGAGCATCCGCAGGCCTTCGGCGACGTCGGCGATCGGCCGGTCGCTCTCGATCCCGGCCGTGAGTCGCGCAAGCGCGTCGAGGGCCTCACGCTTCTGCGCAAGCGCCATGACCACGCGCGCATTCTCCCGCGCGCGAAGACCGCCCGTCATCCCTCCCGCAGGGGAGCCGTACCAGCGAAGTTGCGCGTCGCGAAGCCACTCGCCTGCGGGAACACTGACCGCCGCAACCGCCGGGATGGTGGCGGGACGGCCATCGCGAATTGCCGCCGCAAGAACGCCGTAGGCGAGTCGGGCGCTGCCACCAAAGAAGTGCTCCGGTGCGAGACCCGAATCACGAACGAACTTCGTCACAACCCCTTCATCGCCCGCGAGCACGAAGCAGAGGAGCTCGATCTCGGCGTCACCGTTCTGGTTCGCGGGTGCGTCGACCTTGCGGATGGGCTTCACGCGGCCTGCCGCCGTCACGCCGCCACCGCGGCCGCGCCGAAGTGCCGCGCGAAAATGGCTTTTCGGGTACGCGCCTGGTGAGCGAAGACGCCCACGCGAACATCGACGAAGTGCGTGATGACAGGTGGGCCCTTGTCGGGGTGCGGACGGAGCACGCGCCCGACGCGCTGGAGCATCTTGCCCTCCGCCTTCGCGTTACTTGTAAGATACAAGTTCTGCAGCACTGGCACGTCGAGGCCTTCGTCGGCGATCGTGGTCGCCACCAGGACGTCGAGCTCGCCCGCACGCGCCGCAGTGAGGGCGCCCACGCGTTCGATCACCGAGCTGGCGCCGGCGATCCCCCGCGCCCGGAGGCCTCGCGCGGTGAGCATGTCCACCAGCTCCGGCACCGCGGCAACGCGGCCGGTGAGCACCAGACCCACCGCGCCGTCGCGGCAGTCTCGCGCAACGGTGTCGGCGATCAATGCGTTGCGAGTCGGGTCCATGGCCGCCGCCGTGACGACGTCTGAGAACCTTTCCGACGCGTCGAGGGCGGTAGCGAACGAGGTTGCAACCTGCACATATTGCGGAACCGCGAGGTAGCCGTCCGCCTGCAGTTCCGCGATCGTGACCTTCGCCCGCACCGGGCCGATGTCCCACGCGATGAGCTTGTCGAGACCGTCGGCGCGCACCGGCGTCGCGGTGACGCCCCATCGGTACTTCGCGGGGAGCCCGCCAAGCACGATACGCGAAGTAGCGGCCGCGGCGTGGTGCGCCTCATCGTGCACGACCACGCCGAAGCGGTCGCGAGCCGACGCAAGATGATCGGGGTCGCAGATCGTTTGCACCATGGCGATCACGATCGGCCCGAAGTTCACTTGCCCGCCCGCGCACATCGCGGGGTCGACGCCGAGGATACGCCGCACGTCGTTCGCCCATTGGTTCGCGAGGTCCCTCGAGGTCACCAAGACCAGGGCACACTGGCCCGCAGCGGCGATTGCCGCGAGCGCGATCGTCGTTTTCCCGGCCCCGGTTGGCGCGTGAACGATACCGCTCCCGCGGAGCATGCCTTCGACGGCGCGCCGCTGGTAGCCGCGTAGCTCGGTGCCGGCAACGACGGGAGAAGGGAGCGCGACCGACACGCGACGGTCGTCAACTTCGACCGAGTCCCGGCCGACGATCTCCGTAAGGACGGTGCCGCACGCCCGCGGCAGAACCAGCGTGTCGCCATCCTCGCGCACGGCGCAGAGAAGCGCCGGGACGCGGGACGCCATGCGAATGGCATGCAGCCGCCCACGGCCACCGCGAAGCGTTTGCTGGTGCTCGGGGTTGGCGTAGGTGAGGGCCCGCACGAGCGCGGCGTGTTGCGCCGGCGTCAAGTCGGCCTTGGCCACGCGGAGCGCGGAGTCGACGACGACCTTCACCGCGAGCCCCCGGCGAGGCGAAGGCCGGGCACGTCCGAAACGTCGACGCCGGAATCATCCGGCACTGGGCGGATCGGCGTCTTGGGGGCCGCCTTGGGGCCACGAGCCGTGAGCCATGCGCGGCACTTGGCCACATCGAAGCGAGCTCGCGTCCCCACGATCTCGTGCGGGAGGCCGTCACTACGGAGGCGGGTGATCTGCGCGCGCGAGACCCGCAAGGCCACGGCGAGGGCGCGGGCGTCCACCAGCCCGACGGGCGCTTCGGAGCGCTCCGCGTTCTCGAGGGCGGCGATCTCTTCGGCTCGCGCGCGGAGCTCGGCGGCGTCGGCTGCAGCGCGCGCGGCATCGGCGTCGCGACGATATGCGGCCGCGCGGAGTTGCGCGGCGGTCAGCTCGGTTGTATTCTTCATTGGCTGGTGTTCTGTGGCGCCCCGGGGTTCGTGCCCCGGGGCGCTGTTCTTTTCAGGCCGCGCGAGGGGGCGCGGCGGCGAGCCGCGACGCGATTTGGAGCCGCGTCCCTGGCTGCAAAGGCAAGCCGGCAAGGGCGCGGTACACGCTCACCGTGCTCACGCCAGCGGCGGCGGCGGTGGCAAGGGCGCTCGTCGCCTCCATCATCTTGCGCAGTTCCGAGCGGAGCTCCGGCGCCAGTGGTCCCAAGCCAATTTCACAACTCATTTGTGTAACCCTCACCGGAGGGATGCGACGCGAGGCCCTGGGGGCGATACCGCCGCCTCCAGAGCCCCGCGTGCCCACGCACCCTCTTACCCGGGGGTGGAGGGTCACTGGGCGTGTGTGACTTTGTGCAGATTTTGTGAACCTTCGTCAGTTTCACTCGGCGGCGTCCGCCAGCTCTTCGCCTTCAAGCTCGGCGCTCATGGTGGCGAGGAAACCGGCCACCAGACGTGCGGCGATGATGAACGCCGCAAACCCGTCGTCCACGCCGGCGTTGGCGACGTCTGCGGCAGAGCGGAGGTGCGCCACCGTCTCGGCGAAGATCGCGGGACGCGTGGTACGCGAGAGCTTGCCCGCAAGCTCCAGCCGATCGGCCGCGCCGTGGAGCATCAGGAAGATATCGGCCCCGTCCGCACGCGGGGAGCTCGCCGCCACGCGCGCGACGGCGAGGTCCGTGCACGCGGCGCCGACGGCGAAGCTGAGGAAGAGGGACTCCGAATCGTTCACGTCGTTCAGCCCGGAGGCGAGAACGTTCATGACGGCGGTACGGAGGGCAGAGGACTTGAAGGCGGGCGTGTTGGTGCTCATGGTGGTTCCTGTTCTGCGGCACGAGAGCCGCCCTCGAGGCCCGGGCGACGCCCAGGCCCCGAAAGCGATCCGCGTCACCGCCGGAGGATGTCGGCCACCAGCATGCGCACAAAGGCGACCACCAGGCCGGCGAGCCCGAGGGGGCAACCGACGGCGCCGATCACGGTGCACTCATGGGGCCGCTCAGCGCCCGCCACGAGAGCGCACGGAAGGCGCGGATCGCCGGCGAGCAAAAGACACCAAGCTGTGCCTTTTCCCCGCGCGCCTCTTCGAAAACGCCGTGAAACTCGGGACTGGCTACGTGTTCAGAAGTTCCGCCAAGTCGCCGCGACTCTTCACTTTCGAGATCCGCGCGTTCGCCTTCGAAGCCGAATGTCGTAAGTTCGAATCTTACAGGGTGTACCGAGTGCTACTTTGAACCGATGAAGGCTCGCACGGCGCTGGTTCTGGGGGGAATGGCAGTGGCTTCCTTGGGCGTCGCG
The DNA here is from genome assembly GCA_013141295.1 of Polyangiaceae bacterium. Classification (GTDB taxonomy): domain Bacteria; phylum Myxococcota_A; class Polyangia; order Polyangiales; family Polyangiaceae; genus JABFRG01. The sequence continues at coordinate 2,537 of JABFRG010000663.1, read as the reverse complement.
GTGGCGTGCAGCGACAACGGCGAGCCGTTCGTGGCAACGCCGAGCGCCGACGCCGGCATCCTCGAGACCGGATCTCCGGGTCAGGACGCGGGCACCGAGCCCGACGCGGACAGCGACGGAGGCACCTTGGCCGATGCCGGGGGCGGCGACGGCGGACGCGATCTCTCCACCAACCGCGCGCTCTTCTTCGGGCCGAGCCGCTGCGCGACGGCGGGGTTGCTCTTCTGCGAGGACTTCGAGAGCGGCACCTTGAACGCGGCCACCTGGACCACCGTCGGCACCGCGCCGACCATCGATTCCGTGCAAGCTGCACGCGGTTCGAAGGCGCTGCACATCGTGAAGAACGGCGACGGCGCCTCGTACATCCGCGAGAAGAAAACCTTTCCGGCACTGAAGAACACCTACTTCGGGCGGGCGTTCTTCTGGTTCGAGTCGATGCCGGCGGCGCCACTGGCCTACGCGCACTGGACCATTTTGGCGGCCACCGGCACCAACGTGGCCGGCGAGATTCGCGTCGGTGGGCAGTTCCAGAACGGCATGAATCGCTTCGGGGTGGGCACCGACAATCGGGCCGCCACCGGCACCGGCGACTGGACGAATTCGGACGGCGATCCGCCGGGTGCCGTTCCGCTCAAGCAGTGGGTCTGCGTGGAGTGGATGCACAAGGGCGACACCAACGAGACGCGCTTCTACTGGGACGCCAAGGAGCACCCCTCGCTCTACACCTCGAGCACCAAGCACGGCGGCAACACCAACCCGTACATCCTGCCGACCTTCGACACGCTGTGGATCGGCTGGAGCGAGTACCAGACCACCACCGAGAAGTTCGAGCTGTTCGTGGACGCGATCGCCATCGACAAGGAACGCGTCGGCTGCGTCTTGTGAACGCGGGTATTCGCTGCGCGTAACCTTGCGGTCACAGGCTTCGGCAAAAAACCGCAGGACGACGCGAGCGGGGTCGGGCACGCACCTTGCTCTCCCTGCGCCTACACGCCGCGCTCGAGCGGCGTCGCAAGGAGCTCGTACGTTGACGAAATCGGCTTGGCTTCCGCTTCTCACCTTGGTGTCGATGGCCCTCCCCGCATGCGGCGAGCTCACCCTTACGCGAGAGGTGCGACGCACTCCCTCGGAAGGCGAGATCGCCCTGATGGACCCGCGCGACACCGCGCATCAGCAGGCGGAGCGCCTCATGGCCGCGCGCTGCCCCAAGGGCTACGACATCGTGGAAGAGGGCGAGGCCGTGGTGGGGCAGACGACCTCGGCCGACACCACCCGGCACAAGGGCTTCTTCGGGCCCACGCAGTCGACGACCGCGCAGTCGGAAGACCGCCGTGAGTGGCGGGTGAAGTACAAGTGCAAGACCGACGGCGCGGCGACCGCCAAGGCCGCCGCGATGCACGACGTCGTGGTCCGCTACTGACGAACGAGCCGACCGCTCACACCTGCAGCACGGCGTTCAGCGGGATATCGGGCGGAGCAATCCGCCCGCGCAGCGACACCACCGAGATCCAGTTGAGGAACGGAGCCGGTGAACGGCCGCTACCGGCGAACACCGATTCGGCAATGGCGGCGTACTCGTCGATGATTCCTTCGGCGAAGATGGCCCCGACCTCCGGGCGCGCCCAGCGCGGATGGCCGGTGTACCCGGGGAACGGGCGCAGCTTCATCCACGCCAGCGACTTGCCGATCATCAGCAGCTCTCGCGACACCGCCTTTCCCTTGCCGCACGCCCGTGCGGCGGCGCGCGACGCGAGGGAGATGGCTGCGGAAGGGACCAGCGGCGGGCAAGCCGGCAAGTCGCGGATGATGGGCTTCACCGTCTCGGGCGCGTAGTGCATCGCGAGGGAGCTCTCGATGAACCCACCGTGAAAGTCGTCCTCGATGGTGGCCATCATGACGGCGCGCTCTTCGAGATCGTCGATGTGCGCGAACGCCCCTTGGATGGTCGACGGACGCAAATCGAGGAGGCCGCGCAGGGCGGCATTCAAAGGCGAGATGGCGCGCACTCCTTTGCGACGCAGGTATTTTACACCAATCTCGAGGGCCGCCGCGTGGTTGGGTGACCCGTGGAAGGTCATGATGGCGACCTTCTGCGCGCCCAGGCGCGAAAGCTCGCGACACGCCTTCACCACCTTCGTAACCACGTCGCGATGCGAAACGGGAATCGACCCGGGGCCCGGCGTCGGCTCCACGCCCACGTTCAGGTCGTGGGTAAGCAAGAACGGCCAGCGCGCCCCGGCGTCGCGGCGCGCGTTGAGGCGCGCGTTGAGGCGCGCGTGAAGGTCGCGCGCGAGGCCCCGAGCGACCACGTGGTCGTTGAGCAGCGAGAGGTGCGGCCCGTGATACTCGATGGGGTTCACGAGCAGGTAGGCCGGGGCGCCGTCGTCGAATGCCGCGCGCACGTCGGCTTCGTCGAGATCGAAGAGCTTCATGGAAGTTCAGTATAGGGGACGCGCGCTCCCGGAGCGACGCTCGCGTTCCTGGCTGCCTCCCGGCACGGTGCCTGGCGAACGGGGCGCACGTGCTATCCTCCTCCG
>JABFRG010000575.1 GCA_013141295.1 Polyangiaceae bacterium | reverse complement strand
GTGGAGACCGGCAAGGACGTGCCGGTCGCCTTCGTCCTCTCCAAGGGCGGCAGCGGCGGCACCGGCGTTCGCGTGGGCAGCGCTACCTCGGGCCTCAAGCTCTACATCGACGGCGAGCTCGTGGGGAACCTCCCGCAAGACGTGAAGGATCTCTCGGCCGGCGATCACAAGATCAAGATCACCGGCGGCGATCGCTACGCGAACCTCGAGAAGACCATCACCGTCGCCAAGGGCGAGATGCTCGACCTCTCGAACGTCGCCCTCAAGGTCGTCCACGGCAAGGCCACCATCGACAGCACGTCGCCGGGCGCCAAGGTCTACATCGTGTCCGGCAGCGACCGACGCGAGCTCCCGCGGCTCCCCCTCTCGGTGGAGCTCGACACCTCCCGCTCCTGGACCCTCGAGGCCTCGAAGTTCGGCTACAACGACTTCCGTCAGCCGATCGTCTTCGAAGATGGTCAGGCCGAGAAGACCTTCACCATCGCCATGGACCTCAAGGGCGCCGCACCGGCTCCCGGCCCCGCGCCGGGTCCTGGTCCGGGCCCCGGTCCCGGTCCCGGCCCGGTGGTGACGCCGCCGACCACCGCCTCGGCCGCCACCACCACGCCCACGCCGAAGCCCACCGCCGAAGCGCCCTCCGGGCAGGCCACGCTCAACATCAACTCGATCCCCGCCTCCAACGTGGTGCTCGATGGCAAGCCCATCGGCCAGACCCCGAAGATGGGCTTCTCCGTCTCTCCGGGCGCGCACACCGTCAAGTTCATCAACAACGATCAGGGTCTCTCGAAGACCGTGAGCGTCTCGGTGAAGGCCGGCGAGACCAAGACCGTGGCGGCCAAGCTCCGCGACTGAGAAGGCGCCGGGCTCACGGCCCAGGGCTCACGCAAACGCAGCGACGGCCACAATGGCGTCGCTGCGTTTCGCTATTTGGATGCGGTAGACCACCACGATCACGAAGGACGAAAACGAAGACGATCGCGGAGGACGAAAACGCCGTCCGCGTGGTCGTGCTCCGTGGTCGTGCCCGTCAGCGCGCTCGTGCGCGTGCGCCGGGACGGTGCGCGTGGCAATGGGTAGCCGAGAGGCTCCGCCCCCGCGATTTCCCCGCCTGAGGCCTGACGCCTGCAGCCTGAGGCCTTCTTCTCACGGAGCCTCGTCGAGGGCCAGAAGCAGCCCCCCGAGAATGCGACCGCGATCCGCGAGGACGGCGTCGTTCGAGAGGGCGTCGGTGGTGCGCAGGGCGAGCTCCCGAAAGCCGCCCTGGCCTGGCAGCCGACACAGCGCCGAGAGCATGCGCGCGGCGGCGATGTTCTCGTCCACCGGCTTCTGCCGCGTCGCGAAGACGCCAGCCGCATGCGGGTCCTCGGTGGTCCCGTAGAAGCCCCCGTCGGGCGCCAGGAAGCGGGTTTGCAGAAGGCTCGCCAGGGCCCGCGCTCCTTCCAGCCAGCGCGCATCGTGGGTGGCGTCGTAGAGCGCCACCATGGCCGCTGCAGGATACACCTGGTCCGCGAGATGGAGCACGCCTCGCCCGGGATCCGCAGCGTCGTGCACGAAGCCGCCCTCGGGCGCCGCGTGGGTGCGAACGAAGCGGTCCATGGCGCGCGCCGCCTCGGTCACCACGTGCGGGTCGCCGAACGCAGCTGCGTAGCGAAGATAGGCCTGCACGAAGAGCCCGTTCTCACGCCCGTACTCGTGGGTGTCGATGCGCGGGATCCCCCGCGCCACACGCGCCGATCTCGGCAGCGCGTAGTACGCGTGCCCGTCGAGGAACGGCCGCGAGGGATCGTGCGCGTTGAGGTCCGCGTCCTGGGTGCAGAAGAAGCCGCCTTCCTTGCCGCGAAACAGCTCCTCGGCGAAGCCGTACATCGCCGCGGCGTGCGTGCGAAAGCGCACGTCGCCCAGGAGCGCGTACGCGTCGGCGTAGTTGTCGAGAGCCTGCGCCTGCATCACGCCCAGCTTCTCGTAGTGCGGCTCGGTCCAGGTGCCTCCCACCGAGTACTGGTAGATGCCACCGAACACCGGGTCGATGAGGGCCGCCTGCGCCTGGAGGGTGAACGCAATCTCGGCGCGGGCCGCAGCGTCGGCGGGGCGAGTGCGCCGCGCCTTGCGAAGCCACCACTCGTTGTCGACGCCGATGGGAAACTTCTGGAAGGTGCCGAAGCCCCCCTGCTTCGGATCGTAGTAGCGGCGGAGGGCGGTATCGGCCCGCGCGGCGAAGGCCTTGCGTTCGGCCGGGCTGCGCGCCCCCGCGTACACCACCGCGTTCGGCTCCGGTACCATGGTGCGTGCAGTCTGCACCTTGTCGAGGATCGTCAGGAGCTCCGCTGGCGGCAGGTATCCCTGGTACTTGCCCAGCTCCTGGCCCTCCGGCGAGAAGAGCACCGTCGCCGGCCAACCGTACGCGTGATACCGCGCCTCCACGTCGGGCCGCGCATCGATGTCGACCTTCACCGGGATGAACGCCGCCTCGAGGCGCCGGATCACGGCAGCGTCGTGGTAGGTCGTCGCCTCCATCACGTGGCACCAGTGGCACCACTCCGCTGCGCCATCGAGCAGCACGAATCGTCCGGTGGCCCGCGCTTCGGCAAAGATCTTCGCCTCGTCGAGCTCGCGCCACGCGACGCCCTTCGCCGGCCGCGGCGCCCCGGCCTCCGGAGGCGGCAGGGCGTCGTGTCGCACGTTCGCGGCAGTGCGCGCGGCGTCACTGTGTGCGCCGGAACCACATGCGCCGACCGCAAGAATCAGAGCAATCTGGGCGCCGCGAAGGGCCGTTCGAAATGCGCGCGCGCTCATGCAGGGAGCGTACGATCGAACACAAGCGGGGTTACGCATGGTACCGTGGAAAGCAATGCGTCCGAGCATTTTGGTCGTGGACGACGAACCGGGACTCCGCGACATGCTGTCGATCCTGTTCCGTCGGGAAGGCTACGACGTCACCGTCGCGCCGGGCTTCAACACGGCCCGCGACGCGCTGGCGAACGCGCCCACGCCCTATAGCATCCTCCTCACGGACCTGATGATGCCCGACGGGTCGGGCCTCGATCTCCTGTCCACGGCCCGTGCGCGCAACGAGGGCACCGAGGTGGTGGTGATGACGGCGCACTCCACCGTGGAGACCGCCCTCGAGGCCATGCGCCGCGGCGCCTACGACTTCATCACCAAGCCATTCGCCACCGCCGAGCTCCGCGTTCTGGTGCAAAAAGCGCTGGAAAAGCGCGAGATCACCCTCGAGAACATCAGCCTCAAGGCGCAAGTGGACCGCACCAAGCCCACCGGCCTGGTGGGCCACTCCGAGGCCATGAAGCGCCTGGAAGAGCTCATCGTGCGCATCGCGCCCTCGCGCTCCACGGTGCTGGTCACCGGCGAGAGCGGCACCGGCAAGGAGCGCATCGCCCGCGCCATCCACGACGCTTCCGACCGCGCCCAGAAGCCGTTCTTGGTGGTCAACTGCGGGGCCTTTCCGGAGACGCTCATCGAGGCCGAGCTCTTCGGCCACGAGAAGGGCGCCTTCACCGGGGCGGTGGCCAGGCGCCTGGGCATCTTCCGGGAGGCCGAGGGCGGCACGGTGTTCCTCGACGAGATCGGCGAGCTGCCGCTGGCCATGCAGGTGAAGCTCCTCCGGGTCATCCAGGAGAAGAAGGTGCGCGGCGTGGGCGAAAGCCAGGAGTCGTCCATCGACGTGCGCATCGTGGCGGCCACCAACCGCAACGTGGAAGACGAGGTGAAACAAGGGCGCTTCCGCCAGGACCTCTACTATCGCCTCAACGTCATCCGGGTCGAGGTGCCGCCGCTCCGCGATCGCCGGGAAGACCTTCCGGATCTGCTTGCACACTTCACGGAGCGGGCCTCGAAAGAGCACGGGAAAGAGGTGCGCACCTTCTCGCCCGACGCGCGCCGCGCCCTCGACAACTATGCTTTCCCCGGAAATGTGCGCGAGCTCGAGAACATCGTGGAGCGTGCGGTGGCGCTGGCCGCCACGCAGCTCATCGGCCTCGGCGACTTGCCGCGCGAAGTGAGCGGCTCTGCGGCGCAACCCACGCCGGGCCTGGCGGAGCTCGGCGACGGCTGCCAGCTCGACGACGTGCTGGGTGAGCTCGAGCGGCGGCTCATCGTGCAAGCCCTCGAGCGCAGCGGCGGCGTGCGCACCAACGCCGCCAAGCTCCTCGGTGTGACCTTTCGTAGTCTCCGCTACCGCATGGAGAAGCTCGGGATGGTGCAGCTCACCGACGAGGAAGAGCCGGCGAGCACCTCCGACCCGACCTCTAGCGCGCGAATCGTCACCCCGCGGAGCGGCAAGTGACGAAAATTGTCACGTCCGCGGTGCTCCCACCTTGTTCTCCATTGGCTGGAATCTTCTCTTTTCTCGCGAATTCTTCATACACCGCCGAGTCCGCCGCCGCGCCCGCGTCCGGCACGAACGTTGCGAAGGAGTATCTTCGATGAAGACGAAACGGTCCGAACGTGGCTTCACGCTCATCGAGCTGGCCGTCGTCGTCGTCATCGTCGGCGTCCTCGCCGTCCTGGCGGTGGTCGGCTATCGCAAGATGATCGACAGCTCCCGCGTCACCGAGGGCTCGCACATGGTGCAAGCCATCCGCGTCGCGCAGGAGACCTACCACTCGGAGACGGGGCGCTACTACAACGCGGGCTGGGCGAAGCTCTGTCCGCACAACGTTGTAGTGGGCTCCCCGCCTTCCAAGACGAAGATGAACTGGGCCCCGGGCTGCAACGGCGGCACCGCCACCTGGGCGCCCCTCCCCGTGCACACCGACGGCCCGGTCCTGTTCGGCTACGTTACGCAGGGCGGCACCGTGGACAACGCCGGCACCGCAACGCCGGCTCTCCCCGGCTCGCTGTCCGGCGCGACCATCGCTGCCGGAACCGTTCCCAACAACGTGGACTACTACGTCGTTGGCGCCGCAGCAGACATCGACGGCGACGGGAGTGCGGGCAAGAACACCGTGATTATCGGTTCGTCGTTCTCCAACGAACTATTGACCTACAACGACGGCCAGTGAGATTTCCCCGGCGCAGGCCGGTGAGTGTTTCGAAGAAAAGGAAGAAGGACCGACCATGAAGAAGATTGTTCTACGCAAGGGTCAGGGTGGTTTCACGCTCATCGAGCTCATGATCGTGGTTGCGATCGTGGGTATCCTCGCGGTGCTCGCCGTCTACGGCGTCCGCAAGTACATCGCCAACGCGAAGACGGCAGAAGCCCGTAACTCGCTGGGTCAGATCGGTAAGGACGCCAGCTCCGCCTACGAGCGTGAGTCCATGGCCTCCACGGTCATGGCGCTCGGTGGCAGCACCGGCGTCGTCCGCCGCTTGTGCGATTCGGCTTCCGTGTCGGTTCCCGCGGGGTCCGCGGCGATCAAGGGGCAGAAATACCAGTCTACGCCGGGTGAGTGGAGCACGGACGGTGCCACCGCGAACAAGGGCTTCGCCTGCCTGCGCTTCGTCATGAACGATCCGCAGTACTTCATGTACAGCTACGGCGCGACCGGCACCACCGGCGCGACGGGTGAGAACTTCAGCAGCATCGCCAACGGCGACCTCAACGGCGACGGCACCCTCTCCGCCTTCACCATCCGCGGCTCGATCCAGACCGGCACCACCGGCGGCATGGTCCTCACACTCTCCCCCACGATCAACGAGCTCAATCCGGACGAGTGAGCGCACCGCATAGAGGTTGATCCAAAACGCGAGGCGTTGCTGTACAAGCGACGCCTCGCTTCATTTCCATGGATCTAATGAGCCGAACCGAAAAGTGGCTTCCCTTCATCGTCGGGTGTGCCCTCGCCCTCCCGACGGTTCTGGTGCATTGCCCTCCGATGGCAGATTACCCGCTGCACGAGGCCATCGTCGGGCTCATGCGGCACTACGGTGACCCGCAGTTCGCACCCCACGAGCTGTACCGCCTCAATCTCGGGCACCCCAACCAGCTCTTTTATTTCCTGGCCTGGCTGCTGTCGTATCCGCTCGGCGTCACCAAGGGATGTGAGCTGGTCATCGCCGCGGGGATCGTGCTCATACCGGTCAGCGGCGCCTACTTCTGCCGCGCCTTCGGCAAGTGGCAGTGGATCACGCCGCTGCTGGCGCCGCTCGCGGTGGGGTGGCTGTACTACTGGGGGCTCATCGCCAACATCCTCAGCATCTCCGTCTTCCTCTTCGCGTTGCCGACGCTCGACCGCTGCGCCGAGAAGCCCGACTGGCGCGGCGTCGCCAAGGCGTGCGCCTTCATCGTGCTCTTGTACGCGGCCCACGAGGCGACGCTCCTCTCGGCCTGCGCCGTGTACGGTCTCCTCTGCATCGCGCGCCCGCTCAGCTTCAAGGGGTCGCTGGCGCGCGCGGTGCCGCTCGCGCTGGCCATGACAATGGCGGTGGTGCAAGTGCGCCTCCAGCGTGCGAACTTTCGCGCGGGAGCGGAGCCCGCCGAGCGCGAGCTCTTCATCCCCCTGTTGGACAAGCTCAAGGTCCTCCCCTCGTCGCTCTTCGCCGGCTTCGAGCTCTGGGTCCAAGTCGTGGTGTTCAGCTTGGCGTCAGCGGTTGCGCTCACCTTCGTGTACCTGCGCGTCGTGGACCGAGACAAAACCAAGCGAACATTGCGGCAGTGGTTCTACGACCTCCGCTTCGAGGCTGCGGCGCTCATGCTCTTCGCGGCCTACTGGGCCGCGCCGGCGACGTTGAACGGCGCCACCCTGGTATTTCACCGCTTTCTCCCTTTGGCGTGGGCGCTGTTCGTCGTCTGCGCGAGCCCGCTCCGGCGCACCAAGGTGCCCCGCCTGACGCCGCTCCTGGCGAGCGCCGTCCCGATCGGAGTCGCGCTGATCAACTGGCCGCAGTTCTGGGACGCCAACGACGTCTTCGCGCAGCTCGACGACGTCTCGCAGTCGGTCGAGATCGGCAGCCCGGTGTTGGCGGTTCAGCTCAGCGAGAAGGGAAGCCGTCTCTATCCCTTGGCGACGGTGGCCGGTCACGTGGTGGCCAGGCGGGGCGGCCGCGCCGCTTACGATTTCACGCAGTCACCCATCTCACCGGTGCTTCTTCGCCTCGAGTGTGACTGGCCACTGACCCGAGAACGCCTCGTCGTCGACGCGCGCTACATGCGCCCGACCTACGACTTCCGGCGGTTCCGCTATGTCATCTTCCATGCACGCGAGTCCTGGCTCCTCGACGTCGCCGCGCATATCGTCGCCGACGAGGGTCGCGTGGTCGCCCGGAAGGGGGAATGGATGGTCGTCGAATCCAAGCTCAAGGTGCGGGGTCTGTGCAAGCCGGACTGGAAGATCCCCACGCCGCCCCCGATGACCTTCCAACAGCGCTGGGCAAAGATGATCGTTGCCGCGGCCGCGAACGGCGATCAGATCGACTACTCCGTTCGCTTCCCGGAAGATCATCCGGACGCGGGCTCCCCTTCGTCCGATGCGGGCGTCGATGCAGCGCCCCCGTCGACTTCCGATGCCGGCGCCCCCTGACCCCGCGCTCAGGTGGAGACGAGCGGTACCCGGCGCCGGGCCTGCGGCGTACGCGGGCGCACATCGACGACGAATCCGTGGAGGTGCGCGGTGAGAGCGCAGAGACGTTGCGGGCCGCCGTCGAACCCCGGATGCATGAGCAGCGCCGGAAGGAGCTCCTCGTGCCAGCCGGGGCCACCGAAGTAGGCCCATCGGCCCGCGCCGTACACGTGCTTCTTCGCCAGCTCACCACCCTTGGCGGTGAACTCCATGGGCTCCTTCTTGCCGAAGAAGGAGCGAATGCGATCGGAGAGGCTCTGGCCCGGTGAGACCTGCAGATCGGGCCACCAGGGGCAGTCGAAGTACTCGTGCTCCTTCACCAGGCCGAGCTCCCACAAGATCGGCGCCAAGGTCTTCGTTTGCCACTCCGGCGGCGGCTCGAGGCCCTTCTGACCGCGCAGGCGACCGGCCGCGCGAATCACGGTGATGCCCCAGGTGTCGGGGTTGCACACCGTCACGACCAGCACCTTCTTCGCGAGCTTTGCCACCGCCCGCAGGTAGGTGTTCCAGTCGCCCACGAAGGAGAGCGCGTGGTAGCAGACCACCATGTCGCTCTGCGGGAGTGACGAGAGGTCCGTCTCGGAGACCACCCGCGTGTCGACCTTGGCGTTCTCGCCCTCGTAGATGGCGCGCGTGGCCGCTGCCTGCGCTTCCGAGTCGAAGGCCGCCGTCACCTTGATTCCGCGCTTGGCGAGCCCGACGCCGTGGGTCCCGGGCACCCCGGCCATGCCGTCGATGGGCCCTTCGAGAAAGCTCTCCACCCCGTAGGCATCGGCGATGCGATCGAGCCACTGGTAGAAGCAGTAGCGTTCGTACGCGGTGCCCAGACCGTAGTCGTGGGTGATGACCTGACCCTTCACTTGAGCACCTCGTCGAGACCCGCCATGTTCGCCGCAACCTTGGCCAGCGACGGCGCGTCGAGCAGCAGGTTGGTGTAGCTCGCGTTGGCGAGCGGGCACGCGCATTCCTTGTTCTTCACCGAGGCGCGGAAGGCGTCCGCGGTCTCGCCCAGCCAGATCTTCTTGAAGTCGTAGCCGTGGTCGCGAACGTTGCCCAGCGACTCGGCGCGGATGCAGCAGCCCCAGACGTGGCCATCGGGCGCCAGGTGCGAGCTGGCCCAACCGGCGTAGCAGTCGATGACCTGTCGCCGCTCCTCCACGATGCGGGCCGCGAGATCGTAGTACTCGAGGCGCAGCGACTCCACCAGGCGCGCCACCGGCATGCGCGAGCGGTTCTGGCGAATCCCCTCCTGCAGGTGCCGCACCACCGTTCGGTAGTCGGCGATCTCCGGGGTGATGTCCTTCTCCATGGTCTTGAGCTCGACGCGGTTCTCGGCGATCTCGGAGATGAACGAATCGGGCTGAAACACCCGCCGCGCCTCCTTCTCGATCTCCGGAATCCGGTGCACGTTGAGCTTCGAGACCACCGTGTGCACGCCCATCACGATGTGGTCGTAGGTCTTCTTCAGATCGCGGATGAGATCGCGCACCAGGAGCAGCTTCTCCCAGTTGCGATCGGCCCCGCGAATCTCGTCGTGCTTCTCGCCGATCTCGTCCACCGAGAGGTTGAGCACCAGCTGCGAGCCCCGGGAGTACTCGGCGATCTTCGGGAGCAGCGCGAAGATGCGCTCGGTGATGACGCCGTTCATCGGGATGTTGATGATCTGCGGCTCGATCTCCTGGCGGATGAGCCGCACGATCTGATCGAGGTCCTTGCGCACGAACTGGTCGCCCCCGGAGATGGTGACCCAGATGGGCACCTTCTCGAGCGTACGGAAGGTCTTCGCGTACTCGTCGACGCTCATGTCGTCGACCTTCTTCTGCCAGATGTCGCAGGTGGCGCAGCGGCTCGGGCAGCTGTAGGTGACCGACACCGTGAGGTTGATGGGCAGCTGGCGTGCGCGACCCGTCGCGTGCTCCACGCGGTAGCCGGCCAAGCGGGCGAGGATGGGCAATTTCATGGCTGGGGGGATTCGCTCTCGGTTGGCGCGGGGGGCACGGG
>JABFRG010000438.1 GCA_013141295.1 Polyangiaceae bacterium | reverse complement strand
ATGCAGCAGCAAGTGCCGGACATCGACGCCGGCGCCGCGCCGGTGGAGGCCATCGACGCGGGCGCGCCCAGCGACGTCGGCCCGGTGCACTACAACCCGCCGCCGATGCCGGCACCTCCAGTCACCGCTACGCCGAGCGCCGTGCCCACGGCAAAGCGCGGAGAGCGCAAGCCCGGCACCGGCCCCAAGCCGCTCCCGCCGGGCTAGCAGGCAGCTGCAGTCTACATCTATCGCGAGGCTTGGGCGCGACGACGGCGCGCCACCAGGCCCACCGCGAGGACGATCCCCAGGGCGCTGCCGAACGGCGAGAGGTGACCCGGCGCCGCCTGACAGCCGGCCGACGCCTCGGCTTGCGGCTCCGCAGGCGTGCTCGGCGTGCTGGGTGTGGTAGCGGGCGGCGTGGTGGCCGGAGGCGAAGGTGCCGGCGCGGGTGACCCTGCGTCTTCCGCCGGGGCTTCGTCCGGGAGCGGGTGACCGGCCGCGCTGAAGGCGGTGCGGATGAGCGCGGAGTGGCTGGCCGTGTCGCTGAACACCGACGGGCGATCGATGCACGAGTCATCGATGCCGCGGGACGTCACGCCCACGATGCTGCCGGTGCTGTCGAAGAGCGGGCCACCGCTGTCGCCGAAGCAGGTGGACTCGCCGGTGAGGAGCTCGCCGGGTCGCACGTCCACCGGCATCGACTGACCGCGCTTGGTCTTGAACACGTAGGCCGCCGCGCCGACCGCGTCGATCTTGATGCCGTCCTTGCGGTATCGGCCGTTGGTGAGCCGCCCGCTGCCGTTGTCGCCGTAGCCCACGGTGGAGGCCGCTTCGCCGGCGGTGGTGACGCCGAGGCGGACCTTGGAGATGACGGCGCCCGGAACGTCTTGGTCGAGAAGAATGAGCGCGATGTCGTAGCTGCAGCCGCTCGCCTGATTCTCGTGGAAGAGCTGCTTGCCCTTGGCCACCGGCCGCCCCTGGTTGGCGTGCACGCCGAGCGCGATGCCGATGGCCGACGCCCGGTGGTCGGTGGTGAAGGTGCCGCACTCGTCGCTCTCGTCGATGTCGGTGACGCAATGGCGCGCGGTGATGACCAGGTTCGGCGCGATCAACGTGCCGGTGCAGCTGAACTGGCCGCCTTCGGTGAGCATCACCACCGCATCGTCGGCGGTCGTCGACGGCACGCCGTTCACGATCCGCGTGTCGACCTCGCTCGCGAGCGGCGTGGGGGCAGTGCCCGAGGACGACGAGCCACAGGCCAGGAGGAGCGCGGTACCGGCGATGGTGATGTTGCGTTGCATGGTACATACGGTTTGCATCGCGCATGCCGCGCGGGGGCATCGGTGGGGTCCGCGCGGGCGCACGCTCCTCGGGCGGAAAGTTCCCACCGGGCTGACGCCCGCATCCAATGGGCTCGCATGGGGAACGGACATTTGCGCTCGCCGCGCGGTGTCGCACCTTCGCGCTGATGGATCCCGGGCGCACGCGGGTGGTGCGGCGGCGAACGATGGTAGAGTGCCCGGGTGCTGGCTCACGTTCGTTGCTCGAGAAGTCGCGTGTGGCTGGAGCGCGCGCTCGCGCTCGCGGCGGGCGGGGCGGTGGCCAGCGTGCTCCTCATCGGCGGAAGATTCGACGAACCGTTCGATCGCTTCACCCTGTTCGCGCTCACCATGGGCCTCAGCCTCTGGTTTCCGGTCTTCGCGCGGACGCGCTGGAGCGCGGTGGGCGAGGTGTACCGCGAGGGCGCGCACCTGGTGGTGTCCGGGCGGCTGCGCACGCGGCGCGTTCCGTTGGCGAGCATCCGCGGCGCGCGCTTCACCCCCGGCGGTCACGGCGGCAGCCTGCTGGTCACGCTCGCGGATGCCAGCGTGCTCACCATGACGGTGGACGACCGCGTAGCCGGAGAGCAGCTCGCCGAAGTCCTGGCGGCGCGCACCCGCGAACGGAACGCGCCGAGCATACCGACCCAGGCGGCCACGCAGTTCGTGATGCCCATCCGCGCCGTCGGAAGTCTGCTGGCGCTGGGCTACTACCTGCACGTCGTGAGGAACGTCATCGGCGGCGACAAGGCCTTCTTCGGCCTTGGCGCCCTCTTCTGCGGCATCATTCTGCTGCTCGTCCACCTCTTCCGACCGAGGGGCGCTGCATCGACGCTGGAGCCTTTGGCCATTGCCAAGGTGCTCCGGGCGTATCCGTCGGCCATGCGTCCGGAGCTCGCGGCGCACCTGCAGGCGCAGCCAGATACCGCGGCGCCTACCGGTCCGGTGCGCGCGCCGTTGGTGGAGCCCGGCGAGGGATTGGCGGCGGCGCTCGCGCGACTGCGCGCGGGCGTGAGCGAGGGCGGCGCCTACCGCAACAGCCCCGACGCGCTCCGGGTACGTCTCGAGCAAGCGCTGGAGGCGGACGACGCACCGCTGGCGGATCGCGCGCTCTCGCTGCGTATCCTCGGCGCGGGCCGTGGCGACGAGGTGAAGCGTCGCATCGAGACCACGCCGGTGCCGGACGACGAGCGGGCCTTCCTCGAAGACTTCGCGCTCATCGCCGAAGACCGCGCGGCGCTGAAGCGGCTCGCCCGCAAGGGGCCTCGCTTCGCCGGCTGAAGGGCGTATACTGGCCCGTGTGTTGGGGCGGGTTCACACATCGACCAATCGCGTGTGGCTGGAGCAGCTGCTGGCGTTCGCAGCGCCCATTCTTGCAATGTGGCTGTCGACCAAGTTTCCGAGCTACCTGGAGGACTGGCGCCTGCACATCCCGGCCGCGGCTGCCGTCGCGCTGTGCTGGCTCCCGGCCCTGGCGCGAACGCGGTCCACCCGCGTCGGCGAGGTTCGGATCGACGGCGAGCACCTGGTGGTGCCGGGCGCGTTGGGGGCGCGGCGCATCCCGCTCCGGCGCGTCCGCGGCGCGCAGTTCACGCCGCGGGCGAATGGCGCACTGGAGGGCACGCTGGTGATCCGCGTGGCGAGCACCGCCGCAGGGCGCACGGTGATGGCGGTGGAGGTGGACGACGCCGAAGGCGCGCAAGCGCTCGTCGCCGAGCTCGAGACCCGCTGCGGCCTCGGGGCGCCCATGTGCATCCCGGTCGACAACGTGGCGGGGGTCGTCCTCGCGGTGCGTGGGCTCATCGCGCTCTCGGTGGTGGCGGTCTACACCGTCGGCTGCGTGGGCGTGTCGTACCTATGGCCCGTCCTGGGCATCGTCCTGAGTTACCTGGCCGTCGTGGTCGTCCACCTCACGCGGATGCGCTTGATGATTCCGCTGCGCCCGCAGGCCGGGCTCGCGGGCCTTCTCGCGCCGTTTCCTGCGGCCATGCGCGCGTTGCTCCGGGCCATCGCCCTCCGAGATCCCAGCGCGGTCGCCGGGGCGCGCTGCACGGCGTCGCTCCTTGCCTCGGGCGAGGCCATCGGCCAAGCCTTGGCGCGTTTGCGGGGGGAGCTCGCCGGCGAGACCGGCGCCTACCGGCGCGCTGGCGAGGGACTGCGCGAGCTCCTCGATACCGCCCTGCGCCAGAGCGACACACCGATGGCCGAGCGGGCGCTGGCGCTGCGGCTCTCGGGCGGCGGCGACATGGCGACGGTGCAGCGTCGTCTCGACGAGATGCGCCTCCCCACTGCGGTACGCGGCGACCTGGAGGCGGTTGCGCTGGCGGAGAGCGACGACCGGGCGACGAAGCTGCTCCTTCGCGTTCCGCCGCGAGCGTCCATACAGGCGACACTTCTACACCCGGACCTTCACCCCTGAGCGGGCCGCAATCGGGGCTCGCGCGGCCTCGATTTTGGGTATCGTAAGACCATGGGGATCGCACGCGGACATCTCTTCTCTTTCACCCTCTGTGGCGCGGTCGCGTCTGCGATCGTCACGGCTGCAGCCTGCGGCGGCGACTCCGAGTCGCAGTTCAACCCGCCGCAGTCGGAGACCAACCCCGACGTGTTCGTTCCGCCCATCGGCAACGAAGACAGCGGACAGGCCGACGTCAACACGAGCGCCGACGCCAACGGCACGCTGACGGTCACGCCGCCCACCGCCACCGTGCAGGTGGACATCGCCAACGGCGTGGTGTCGTCCAATCCGCCGGCGACCTTCACCGCGCTGTCCAACGGCACGCCCATCACCGCCAACTGGGTCTTCGATCGCGGCGATCTCGGCGACGTCGACGCCAAGACCGGCGTGTTCCTCTCGAACGCCCGGGCCGCCGGCGACGGCACCGTCATCGCCCAGGCCAACGGACGCGAAGGCCGCGCCACGGTCACCGTGAAGCTCAAGGCCGTGCAGAACGGCGGCGAGAGCGGCACCCTCGATGCGGGCGGCGGCGGTGCAGGCGGATACGGCGGCGTGGGCGGCGAGCCCTTGGGTGCGGCCATCTCCGCCGGTGACATGACCAAGCTCCGCGGCACGCCCACGGCGGATGCCACCATGAAGTGGCTCTACCCGTACGACAAGACCGTGTGGCCCCGGAGCATCCTCGCGCCGCTCCTGCAGTGGGACACCAGCAAGACCGCCAAGGCGGTGTACGTGAAGCTCTCGCAGGCGACCCTCACCTTCGAGGGCTTCTACTCGCTGGCCGGCCGCACCGGCGACGCCACCAAGCGCGTCCGCCTGGATCAGGAGTACTGGAAGCGCGCCCTCAACGGCAACGACGGCACCTCGTTCCTTCACGTGGAGGTGCGCATCCTCGGCACCGACGACGTGGTGTACGGACCGCTCGCGGAAGACTGGCTGGTGTCACCGGCGCCGCTGGCCGGCACCGTGTACTACAACTCCTACGACTCGCTCCTCACGGGCGCGGCGGTGGGCCCCGACGTTCCGCTCGGTGGCGTGCTCGCCATCAAGGTGAGCGCCAAGGATCCGGTGCGCGCCGCCAGCCCCACCCTCGCCATCCCCGGCAAGGCCGGCAAGTGCCACGTGTGCCACGCGCTCTCCGCCGACGGCTCCACGCTCTTCGTGCAAGACGGCGAGAACCCGGTGGGCATCCACCAGGACTACTACCGCAGCCTCTCCTACGATCTCACCAAGACCGCAGACCCCGTGCGCGCGCAGGCGGCGTACGACGGCGCGAGCGACAAGCACAAGTTCACCTGGGCCGCCCCCTACCCCGACGGCTCCTTCGCGCTCGCGAGCTCGCGCTTCACCCGCGAGGCCCGACGCCCGGGTCCCAGCGCGCTCTTCGCCAAGACCGACGGCAGCCTGGTGCCGAGCACCGGCCTACCGGCGGACGTCGACGCGGTGAGCCCGGCCTTCTCGCCGGACGGCCGTCACGTGGTGTTCAACTTCTGGCAGGGCACGGCGCCCGCCGGCGTCACCCTCGGCGGTCATAGCCTCGCGCTCTACGACTTCGACTGCGGCGCTGCGGTGGGCTCCACCACCTGCGTGGGCGCAGCCAAGACCTTCAAGAACGGGCGTGCACTCTACACCGATGCCGCGCGCTTCCCGGCCTGGCCCTCGTTCACCCCCGACGGCAAGGCGGTGGCCTTCCACAACACGCTCCTCGGTGGCGACTGCCCCGACGCGCCTCGCGGGAGCGCCGCCGACCCCAATTCCAACGACAACTGCCAGCTCACCACGTGGTACCGGGCAGAGTCGGAGATCTGGCTCGGCGTCGACGGCGCCGCGGCCTCGCGCATGAACGCCCTCAACGGCCTCGACGCCGCCGGCAACAGCGTGCTGCCAGAAGGCCCCGACCACACCGCGGGCCTCGACGCGCGCCTCAACTACATGCCCACCGTGAACCCGGTGGCCGCCGGCGGCTACTTCTGGGTCGTCTTCACCTCGCGTCGCCGCTACGGCAACGTGCTCACCGGGCATCCCTTCAACGAGGGAGGGAACCCCTTCGGCTCGGCGCAGAAGAAGCTGTGGGTCGCCGCCATCGACGCCAAGACCGGCGCCATCGACCGCAGCCACCCGGCCTTCTACCTGCCGGGCCAGGAGCTCGCCTCGGGCAACTCCCGCGGCTACTGGGTGGTGGACCCGTGCAAGCCCACCGGCGGCGCCTGCGACACCGGCGACGAGTGCTGCGGCGGGTTCTGCCGCAAGGACCCGGAAGGCGGCGCCCTGGTGTGCGGCAACAAGCCGCCCAGCACCTGCGCAGCCGAGCTCGAGGCCTGCAAGAGCGACGCAGACTGCTGCGACGCCAACCAGGCCTGCATCAACTCCCGCTGCGCGCGCCGCACGCCCCCCGTCCCTCGATGAAGATCGAGGCGGCACGCAGGGCGATGGCCTCTGCGGTCGTCTTCGCGTGCCTGCTCGTCGCGTGCGGAAAGACCGCGGAGGAGCCCGCACGAGTCACCGAGCCGCGCAGTGGCGAGCGTCTGAAGCTGACCTGGTGGCAAGCTCCCGACGGAACGCGACTCGTACGAGACGCTTTTTACGATGCGATCTTGCAGGAGGACTGCTCGCCGCCCGATGGCTGGAACGACGCCGACCAACAGCCGTGCGTCCCCACCGCGGGAAGGAGCTACGTCCTCGAAGAATATGCGGACTCCACGTGCTCCGGACCGCCGCTGTTGGCACCGATGGCAGACGGGGGGCCCGTACGCTACGGCGTCGCGCGCGTCGAATGCTCCTATCGCGCGTTCGAGGCCACCACCGTCATCGGAACCGCACGGCACTTCCGCCGGGATGCCGACGGCAGGTGCGCGGAGGCGCAGGGGGATCCGAAGGCCTTCTTGGCCCAAGCGGTGCCGGAGGGCAAGTTCGCGCGGTTGACGCTCACCGAGGGCTCCGGCGCCGAACGTTTGCAAGAAGTGCGAGTCTCCAGCGCCGACGGAATGGTCGTGCCGCTTGCTCGGTACGTCCAGGACCAGCTCCTCGGAAGCTTGACCGTCACCGACGCGCGACTCGGAAGCACCGATGCCCCGGGGCTCCTCCCGCTCAACATCGTTGTCGAAGGATACGCGGACGCCGCGTGCAGCACGCGCGCCGCCTCGACCGGAGGGCAACCGCCGGCGAGGTGCCGGCACCTGCCTGCTGTGGCGATACACAATTACTACTGCGGCATGGGCCCACTTTCGCGAGTCGGGGAGGCGACCGCGTCGGGCCCCACCTACCTGCGGCAAGAAGGCGGACGGTGCTCGAAGTGGGGGGACGAAGGCCCGCGATTCGAAGTGGGCGAGACGGTTGCAACGGCCCATCTGCGCTCGGCCACCGACGCGACCCAAGGGCGCTTCCGGCCCGTGCGATGGACCGGGGACCAAGGGTTCACCACGCAGCCGACCCTTCTCTATGACGCCGAACAGGACGTGACGTGCGAGCCACGCACGGGAAAAGATGGCGGCGGCGCCTGCGTCCCCACCGCGCGGGACAACTTCGCGTGGTCGGTCGAGTCGGCCTTTGCGGACGCCGCGTGCTCCCAGCCCGTGGCATTTCCCAGGTACTACCTTGGGTGCACGAACTACCCCCAGTTCCGCGAGGGCGACGTATTCTTGGAGCCCATCGGCGACGCTGCCACCGCCCGCACCTTCAACATGCGGAGCGTCGGGCCGGTCACGCGCCAGGTGTTTCGCCGAGAGTTGAGCAAGTGTGTGCCGGCCCCCGAGGAATACGAGTACCACCAGCCAGGGGCGGTCCTGCGCGCGGTCTCGTCGCCTGCCCTCACCGTCGTGCGCGGCCCCTAAGCTGCGGCGCAAGGCCACGACATTATTACGTTCTTCTACGACGCTTGACTTCCTCCCCTCTCCCGAGCAATTTACGCGACCCCGCCGACCGTTTGGGAGGCATTTCGGAGGTTTCCCGATGGTTTCGTCGACGCAGCAGTTCTCTCGAATCCGCAAGCGCAAGGCCACCACCAACGGCAAGCGCAACAAGCGTGAGCGCCGCGCTTTCGGCACGCCCGCCTTCGCGGTGCACCCGGAAGGTTACAACGCCAAGGCGGCAGACGCGAAGAAGGCCGAGTAAGCCCTTCGCGCCTCGCGCTGCTCTCGAGCCTCGCTGCTTCACGCACGCGGGGCTCGATTGCATTTTGTGGGTTCGAGATGAGCATCCTCTTCCAGACCGACGACGGAAGCGAGCTGTGGTGGCCGGCGTCGGCCATCGCGCGGCTCTTCCACGACCAGCTTGCCTCCATCGGACGCCATCTGCTCGGCATCGAATCGGGTCTCGGCCCCATCGAGGCCGACGAGATCGCGGTCGATCGCGAGGCGTTCCTGGCCTTCACCGATGCGTTTCATGCGCACCTCGGCAACGCCGGGGAGCGCACGCACGCCATGGTCGGTGTCGCGTTCGGCATCGCCTTGCTATTGGCGGGCCGGTTGGGCCGACCCATTGGCGACGATCCGGTATCGCAGCGTTACCTCGAGCAAGGGCGACGACTGGTCGGATAGCCGCAAAGGCTGACGGCGGCACGACAGCGTGCGGCGCGGCGCGCGGATAGAGATGAGGCCATGAAGCCTGCTCGAGCTCCTTCGCGAAGTGCCGTTGCCATCACCGTGCTGGGGCTGCTCGCGGCCACGGCGTGCGCCAGTGAGGCAGAACCTTCGGCGCCCGATACCGCGAGCACGGCAGCGTTGCAGACGGCGGCGGCCAAGGCCGGGTGGCGGTCGCAGATCATCTACCTGGTGATGCCCGACCGCTTTCGCAACGGCGACACCGGCAACGACGACGCGGGCGCGCCGAGCTGCCACGACGCGGGCGATCCCCAGCGGTTTCACGGGGGCGATCTCGAGGGCCTGCGGAAGAACCTCGGCTACGTGCGAGATCTGGGCGCGACCGCCGTGTGGGTCACGCCGCTCTACCGGCAGATCGGCCGGCAGGCCAACGGCAACTGCGGGTACCACGGATACTGGGCCGACTACGCAGAGCCTTACGACGACGCCATCGAGCCCAAGCTCGGCGACGACGCTGCCCTCGGTCGACTGGTGAGCGACATGCACGCCACCGGCATGCGCTTCGTCCTCGACATGGTGGTGAACCACACCGGCGACACGGCGCGCCTCCCGCAGCAGCGCCCGGACTGGTTCCACGATCCGCGGAGCTGCGCGCGCCTCGGCGACCCGACCATTTACTGCCCGCTCGACCGTCATCCGGACTTCATCCAGGAGCGCGCCGAGGTGGCGACCTACCTCTCGAACGTTGCCAAGCGCTGGACGACGCGCGTTCCGGTGGACGGCATTCGCATGGACACCGCCAAGCACGTCCCCACCGCGTACTTCTCCGGCAGCTTCTTTCCGGCGGTGCGCGCCGCAAGGAGCGATCTCTTCGCGGTGGCCGAGGCCTTCGACGACGGATCCATCGACTCCGGCGCCCGCTACGTCGACGCCGGCTTCGACTCGACCTTCCACTTCCCGCTGCGGCGGGCCCTGGTGGACGGCATCGCCAAGAGCGGCTCGGTGGACCGCGTCGCCAGCGCCGTGGCCAGCGGCATCGCACGCCTCGGCATGGACCGGGCCCTCGATCTGGTGATCTTCGCCGACAACCACGACGTGCCCCGCTTCGTGAACGAGCCGGGAGTGGGCGTACCGGAAGACGAGATTCGCCGGCGCACCCTGCTGGCGCTGGATCTGGTGTTCACGCTCCCGGGCATTCCGCAGCTCTACTACGGCGACGAGATCGGCATGTAC
>JABFRG010000518.1 GCA_013141295.1 Polyangiaceae bacterium | reverse complement strand
GCGTACATCACCGCCACCCGCACCCGGTGCTCGCCCTCGGAGGGCTTCACCTCGTCGAATGCGGTGAGCTCCACATCGAGCACCGGCGAGAGGTAGTTCATCCCCTGCCGCATGCCGCGTTGTTCGAACAGGCTCCGGGAGAGGCGGCGGCGCAGGTACACCTCGGGGCGCTCGGTCCACCGGCGCACCTCGTCGAAGTCCACCGCCACGTCGGAGCTGCGGACCACGAAGCGCTCCCGCAGGTAGCTGGCGGCGCTCACCCGTCCGAGTCGGATCTCCGGCGCGTCCTCGCCCGCGGTGGGCCTCGCGGCGCCGGCGTCGTGATCGGCGCGGGGCTGGGCGAGCTCGGGATCGAAGTAGCGTGGCGGCACCACGTCGGCCTTGCCGGTGAGGGCGCAGCCAGACGCGAAGCCCGCAACCAGGAACCAGGCGAAAGCTCTCACTTGTTGCCCCCGCGCTTGGCCTTGCCCTTGAGGAGCATGTCGGGATCCTTCTCCAGAGCGTCGAGGAACGCGCGCACGGCTTCCGCGGCTTCGCGAATCTCGCGCAGCGTGGCGTCGAGCTCGCGCGTGGTACCGGTGGCGCTCTTGCCCAGATCGCCGAACGAGTCGGTGGCGCGCTGGGCGCTGGTGAGCAAGCCCTTATCGCCGTCGAGGCGGTCGAGGAGCGTGTTGAACTTGGCCACCGTCTTGTTCAAGTTCTCGATGGTGGAAGCCGACTTGTCGACGACGCCCTGCGACTCGATACGCTTCATGGTGTCGTTGAGCGACTTCAGCAGATCGTCCGCGTGGGCCAGCGTGGTCTTGGCCGCGTCGGGCACCTGCTTGCCCTGGAAGTCCTCGAGGATGCGGTTGATGCGCAGCATGATCTGCAGCACGCCGTCGGTGAGCTCGGGAATGCGATTCACCGCCCCCACCAGCGAAGCTTCCAGGCTCTTCAGGGTAGAGACCGCCGAGGGAATGGTGTTGTCGCCCACCGGGAAGGGCAGCTCCTCCGGCGGATTCGACTTCACGTCGAAGAAGTCCATCTGCACGAACTTCACGCCGGTGATGCCCTGCGAAACCAGCTGCGTGCGGAGATCCGGCGGCACCTTCACGTGACTGTCGACCGTGGGCTTGGCGCTGTCGGTGAGATGCAGCCGCACCACGTCGGTGAAGTTGAGATCCATGGTCACCTCCACGTGGCGGAGGTCGGGCGCGATGTCGGACCGCGCCACGTAGCCGATGGTCACGCCGCGGTACTTCACCGGAGAGCCCACCTCGAGCCCTTGCACCGACTCGTTGAAGTAGGTCTTGAAGGGCAAGGTCTCGCGCTTCAGCGCGCGGGCGCCGAAGGCCATGAGGCTGGCGAAGAACGCCACCAGCCCGATGATCACGAACAGGCCCAGTTTGTAGGGGTTTACGCTATTTTTCGTCGCCATCGTTCTGTTGCCTCGCGCGGCGGTTGAAAAAGTCTCGAACCTTCTCGTGCTCGGAGTGCTCTTGCAGCTCGCGCGGCGCACCCCGCGCGATGATGCTCTGCGATTCCTTGTCGAGGTAGATGCACTGCCCCACCACCGAGTAGATGCTCTCGAGCTCGTGGGTGACCAGGATGATCGTCATGCCGTGCACGCGATTGAGCGTGAGGATCAGCTCGTCCAGGCCCGCCGAGCTCACCGGGTCGAGGCCGGCCGAGGGCTCGTCGAGGAAGATGAGCCCGGGCTCGAGGGCCAGCGCCCGCGCGATGGCGGCGCGCTTCTTCATGCCACCGGAGAGCTCCGCCGGCAGCTTGTCTTCGGTACCTTGCAGGCCCACCAGCGCGAGCTTGCCGCTGACGATGGCCTCCACCGCGTCGTCCGGCAAGTCGGTCCACTGACGCAGGCCCAGGCCCACGTTCTGCCCCACCGTCATGCTGCCGAAGAGCGCACCCGACTGGAACATGACGCCGAACGGCGGACGCCCCACCGCCAGGTCCGGCGCGCCGATGCCCTCGATGGCGATGTCGCCCTCCATGGGCTTCTCGAGGCCGATGAGGTAGCGGAGGAGGGTCGACTTGCCGCAACCGCTGCCGCCGAGGATCGCGAACACCTCGCTCTTCTGCACCTCGAACGATGCGTCCTTCTGCAGGATGCGATCGTCCCACCCCATGGTGAGGTTCTGCACGGTGATGGCCGGCTTCGCGGCGCTCATAGGTCGAACACTCGGAAGAAGACGGTGAAGGCGGTGTCGACCAGGATGAGCGCGAAGAGCGAGGAGACCACCGACGTGGTGGTGCGGCGCCCCACGCCCTCGGCGCCGCCGGTGGTGGCGAAGCCCTGCTGGCAAGAGATGAGCGAGATGACTAGCGCGAAGGCCACGGCCTTGAGCAGGCCGGAGTTGATGTCCCAGGCGTGGATGACCTTGCGGGTCTCTTGCCAGTAGCCGGCCACGCTGAGGTTCAAGCTGGTGACGCCCACCAGGAGACCGCCGGCGATGCCCACGAAGTCGGCCAGCAGCGTGAGCACCGGCGCCACCAGCACCAGCGCCAAGGTGCGCGGGAGCACCAGGTAGCGCATGGGGCCGAAGCCGAGGGTGCGCAGCGCGTCGATCTCCTCCGACACCTTCATGGTGCCGAGCTCGGCGGCGAAGGCGGCTCCGGAGCGCCCGGAGAGGATGATGGCGGTCATGAGCGGGCCCAGCTCGCGGGTGACCGAGAGACCCACCAGATCGGCCACGAAGATGTTCGCGCCGAACATCTTCAGCTGCTTGGCGCCCTGGAAGCCCATGACGAAGCCCACCAGGAAGTTGATGAACACCACGATGGGCACCGCGTCGGCGCCGGAGCGTTCGGCGATGGGGACGATGTCGCGCCAGTTGCCGGTCTGCGGACGGCGGATGACGCCCAGGGCCTCGATGACCACCTGCCCCACGAAGCCCAGCACCTCCTTGATGCCCAGCACCAGGGCAAGGGTGCCTCGACCCACGTCGACGATCATGCCCGTCTGCGGCTTCGGCTCTCCGGGCTTCTTGGAGGTGGCGGACTCGTAGAGGGATACGATCTCGCGGACCCCCTCCCCTGCCCCCGAAATTTCACACGTGACACCTTTGTCGCGGAGGCGTCGGACGCTCCCCAGGAGAATGGCCGCCGACGCGCCGTCGATCTCCGATACCTCACTGAGGTCGATGGGGAACGTATCGCCACCGCGCAGCGTCTCTTCTTGCTTGCGGAGCGAGTCGAGCAGCCCTTTCGCCTCGCCGAGCACGAGCCGCCCCTGGAGCCGAAACGGCGCGTCCTCGGAGCGCAATGCGGGGTCGGGCGTCACGGAGTCGTTACCTTAGCAAAGTCGGGGCCGACGACGTGTCATTCGGCCGCGTATGAGCCCACGCACTTCGGAATTGCCTTCTGCATGCGTGGGCCCGGTTCGCTATTCCGACGCCTTGCCGCGTGCGTCGCGGTTCTGGAAGTCCACCATCCACCCAGGATATTCCGGCGGAAGGACGCTCGCGGCATCGAGCGCGGCGACCTGTTCCGGCGCGAGCACCACCTGTGTGGCGGCCAGGTTGTCGAGCAGCTGCTCCTTGGTTTTGGCGCCGATGATGACGCTGGTCACGAAGGGGCGCGTGAGCTGCCAGGCAAGCGCAACGCGCGCCACCGAGACGCCGTTCTGCTCGGCGACGCCGCGCAGTGCACGCAGCACCTGGGGCAACCTGCCCCGGTCCACCGGCGGGAAGTCGAAGGCGGTGCGACGCGCCCCCTCGGGATTGGGCTTGTCGGGATCGAACTTTCCGGAGAGGAGCCCACCGGCGAGCGGGCTCCACGGGAGAATGGCCACGCCTTCGGACTGCGCGAGTGGGACAATCTCGCGCTCGATGTCGCGGCCCGCGATGCTGTAGTACATCTGGGCGCTCTGGAAACGCGCGAGGCCGTTGGCTTCGGCGAAGGCCAGGGCCTTCATGGCCAGCCACGCGGGCAAGTTGCTGAAGCCCACATAGCGAGCCTTGCCGGAGCGCACCACGTCGTCGAGCGCCCGCACCGTCTCTTCGATGGGCGTCACCGGATCGACGCCGTGAATCTGGTAGAGGTCGACGTGATCGAGGCCGAGACGGCTCAGGCTCTGGTCGATGCTCGCGAGAATGTGCCCGCGCGAGAGGCCCACCTGGTTGACGCCCTTGCCGCTGCGCCCACGCACCTTGGTGGCCACCACCACCTGATCGCGCGGCCGCCCCAGGCTCTTCAGCGCCGCGCCCAGGAGCTTCTCGGACTCGCCCTCGGAATACACGTCGGCGGTGTCGAGGAAGTTCACGCCGGCATCGAGCGACGCGCCGACGATGGCCTCCACCTCCTGCGTGCCGAGCTTGCCGATGGCTTCCCAGAACCCTTTGCCACCGAAGGTCATGGTGCCGAGGCACAGCTCGGATACGTAGAGGCCGGTTTTGCCGAGAAGATTGTATCGCATGGGGGCTCCTTGGATGAACGATACGCCGATCGCGTTTCGATGAGGAGCGCCCCTCTGCACTGGCGCTTTTCGCGGTATAGTCGCGGCACATGGCTTTCGACGCCCAGCGAGCCGAGACGCGGTTCGACCTCCGTTACGAGGACATCACCCAGCACGGCGCGCTGCGCATCGACGCGCTCCCGGTCTCGCTCGGCGCCCTCTGGCGCGCGCTCGGCATCGACGATGCGGTCACCCGGGCGCTGTGGGCCCACGGGATCTTGCCCATCCTCTCGCGGACCGACATCTCCACCGAAGGCGGCCCGTTCTCGGTGCAAGGCCCCATGGAAGTGCTGGGAGGATACACGCTTTCCCACGGGGTCGATGCCCAGGGCCAGGTGAGCCGCCTGTTCTTCGATATGGAGGCCGAGGTGTGGGGCACCACGGGCCGCACCAACCTGCCGCCTCCGGAAGACGCTGGCGCGCGGCGCCTGGCGGGCCGCATTCGCGCCGAGCACGTGTTCACTCGGCCTCTGGCTGGCCCGGGCGACCGCAAGGTGCTCTCGCTGCCCATCGAAGGCGGGTCGTTCGTTCCCGAAGGACGCCGGGCGCATCGGGAGCCCACCGACGCGCTCGCGCTGCCGGCAGGGGCCACCGCACTGGACGACGATCTACGCGAGGACGCTGCCACCGTACATTTCGGTGCATCCCACACCGATAGCAATCAGCACGTGAACTCCCTGGTGTATCCCCGGCTCTTCGAGGACGCCGCGCTGCGCCGGCTGGCCTCGCACGGACGCGACACCAAGCTTCGGGCGAACCAGGTCACCCTCGCGTACCGCAAGCCGAGCTTCGCCGGTGACGCGCTACGTCTGTTGCTCCGGGCGTTCGTCGGCGAAGACGGAAGCCCGGGCTGCGTCGGCGTGTTCCTGGGGGCCGAGGAGCAAGGCGTCGACCGCGGGCGCGTCTACGTGCAGATGCGCTTCGCGCGTGTGACCTGAGCCGCTACCGGTACCCGCCGGTGGGTGTCGATGCGTCGACGTAGAAGGCTGCCGGCTCCGGGAGCTCCGCCAGCGCCTGCACCTGGGCCGGATCGGCGAACGGCTGCGCAGCCCCACACTGCACGCACACGCGCAGGCTCATGGGAACGTGCACCAGGTCCTCGCTCGTCGTGACCCAGCCTTTGGGATCGCGGTGCCCGGACACGGTCACGTCGGCCATACCGGCGACCCGATGGTGCTGCGTCGACCAGCGAGGGACCATCAGGTAGCGGCGGCCCTGGCAGCAGGGGCACGGGAGGTAGCGGGGGTCCGAGGGAGCTTCCATGCGGACGATGATACGGCGTGATACGCTGAGCTGTGATGCGTCTTGCGCCGGCTCTCCTGCTCACGAGCCTGACGGCCTGCTCGCTCCTCGTGGACCTCGGGGGGCTGTCGGGAACCGCAGCGGCCGACGGGGGCGTATCTCGGGACGGCTCCGGCGGCGACGTCGGCGCCACGAGCGACGCAGCTCCACAGGGCGACGCAGGTGGCCTCGATTCCGGCCCCTTCGTGTGCGATCGCACGCAGGCGTTCTGCGACAACTTCGACGATCCCGGCGACGGCGGCCTGCAGCGCGGGTGGCTTCGGGCACTGACCCGGGGCGGTGGTTCGCTGGCGCTCCTCTCGCCGGGGCTCGCGTCGCCCGGTGCGCTGGGAGTGATGGTGCCGGCCACCGCGAGCGCGACCGCCGCATCCGCGACGATGACGCAAACGTTCGCGCCGGTGCAGCGACTCACCCTGGACTTCGACATGTTCGTGGAGTCACTGCCGAGCCCCGGTGAGCTCGCGGTGGCCAACATCCAGATCCAGGACGACACGTCGTCGGCCGCCATCGATCTTTACATGGGCGCCGGCGGCACCGGCCTCTACAACGCGGTGGGCGACGTCTCCTCGTCCTCCGACGCCACGTTCACGCCCACCGTGGGAGGGTGGACCCACGTGCGCGAAGAGGTCGACCTGCCGAACAATCGGATGTCGGTGGTCTTCGACGGACGCGCCGACAGGACCATCACGGTGAGCCGCGATCTCTCGAGCATCAAGCCCAAGACCTGCTTCTTGCTGATGGGGCTGAGCCACTACGCCGGGCAGCCCTCGGTGGGCGCCGCGGGCATTCGCGTCGACAACGTCCTGGTGAACACGCCAGCGCTCTGAGCGGCGCTCAAGCAACGCGGCGAAGGCTACGCGCAACGCGAAAGCCTCGCGCGGCGTTCACCTCGCGAGCCAGGTACCGAATCAGATCGCCCACCGTCGAGACCTCCGCCAGACGCTCGATCGGGAGCTGCACGCCCTCCATCTGCTCGACGTCGAGCGCGACGGTCACCAGCTCGAGCGGCGTCAGATCCAGATCGCGCGCGAGGTGATGTCCATCGCGAAGGGTGGCGGCATTGCGATCCAGGTGGTGCGCGAGCAGGGCTCGCACGACGGTGCTCATCGACTTCATGGCTCCTCTTTCTCGCTGCGTGTCGCAGCGTTCTCCAGGGCAGCGCTTCACGAGGCCCGGGGATTCCCGTAAAAATCGCGTAAATACTGCGAGTTCTGGCGGTACGTGGGTCGCGCACCTCCGACCTCTTGGGGGCTACGCGCCGCGAAAAGCGATCACCGCGGCGCGAAGAACCGCGCAACTTTACGCGCGCTTTACAAATGCGAGTCACTACGCCACGTCGCGCCCCCGCTGCCCTGTCGGCACGCAGACAGCTGCGGCCGTGATGGCTAGCGACCGTACATCGTGGCCCAGACCGGCGCGTGGACGTAGGCGCCGCCCACCTTGGGCGAGGCACCGCCGGGAGCCGTGGAGCTGTGGCCGCCGTCGGAGGTGTTGGGGATGGGGATGGCGGAGGTCTGCAGGCGATGCGATCCACCGTAGGGCGCGGCGGCGCCGTCGACGCTCACCGCAGCGCCGGGCAGCTGCATGGTCTGGAACGCGGCCAGGTGGCCTGCGTGCTGCACGTCGCTCGTGTGGGTGAAGCCGTAGATGCGCGAGGGCGGCGTGAGCGACGGGAGCGCGAGCCAAGCCTGATCGGTGTCGAGCGGCCCCGAGTGCATGACGGCGCGATCCACCGGACGGATCTTGGCGATGAGCCCGGCGCTCGACGCGCCGTGGGAGATGCCGGAGATGATGATATCGGGCCAGTAGGGCTGACCGTCTTGCAAGTAGTAGCCCCAGTCGCCAGCCGGGTGCTGCTTCATCATGTACTGGAGCGCGGCCACGATGCGCGGCTCGATGGCGTCGGCAGGCGCGATGGAGACGGCCGGTGAGAGGTCCTTCCCCTCGAAGGCTTCGCGGCGACAGCCGCCGATGTCGGCGCCGCAGACTCCGACCCCGTAGTACGAGTTGTAGCAGGGCAAGAGCACGTGAAAGCCCTTGGCCGTGAGCATGTTCGCGACCTCGGTGCTGGTGCAGTTCGCGGGCGCCGCCGCCGCCGCGCCGTGCAGGAACACCACGAGCTTGCCCGCGGGCGCGACGCGCGTGTCGAGGTACGCGCCCTGCGTTCCGAGCGACTGCGTCGCAGCGGGGTCGGCGACGTTGGCTTTGAAGGTCACTGCGGTTGCCTTGGGGTCGGTGCGGTCCACCGCGAGCGGGCGGCGCGGGCCGGCGTCGCTCGCGCCACCATCGGACAGGCTCCCTGCGTCGAGGACAACCGCGTCACCGCCGGCGTCCACCGGGGAAATGGGCGTCGTACCGGCATCCGGGAGCGCGCCGGGCGCAGCATCGGAGGCCCCGCAGCCCACCAGAAGAGCCACGAGCGCGAGCGAGGAGGTGGGCCGCATAGCGAGAGTGTACGAGCGAAGTGCGCCCGCGCCAATGCGCTAGGTGCCGGGCGCGCCGGCGCCGCCCATTCTCCGATCGACACCGCTGCGCGCGGGGCGATGGCCCTGATAGAGTGCTCGCATGGACGCCCTGGGCGCATGGACCGGCTGGGCCGCGGCGGCGGTGATCGCCATGGCCGCGCTGCTGCCCTTGTTCACGCGCCTCTCGCTGAAGCGCAGGGCGGCGCCCGACTCCAAGCCCACGCGCATCCACGTCATCGCCGGCATCGCCGCGGCGGCCTTCGCGCTCGTCCACACGCTGGCTGCACTGCCGGCGCTGGGCGGCGCGGTGGCCATCGAGGCGGGCAACTTGCCTCTGGCGGCGGGCGCGGTGGCCTTCTTCGTCATCGTGGCGCACGTGGGGGTGGGGCTGCAGCTCCGCGACGTGAAGCTGCGCGATCGCGTGAAGAAGCGAAGGCTCCACCTCACGACCGCCAGCATCATCGTGGTGGTCGTGAGCGTGCACGCGGTGCTGCTCTATCTGGCCACGCGCTCGCTCCGCTGAGGGATGGATCTTCGTATATGCTCCGCCATCTGGCGGATGGCCGAACGCGCCACGGCGGGTTACAGCACCTCACACCCAGGACGGAGGTTTTCGTGAAGACCAAGAAGTACGCCTCGAACGACGCCGAGCGGACGCGCTAGCGTACCCCGCGCCGCATGCGTCTCGTCCGCTCCTTCACCTTCCTCGCAGCGCTTCCGATGGCGTCGCTCGGCTTTTCCGGCGTGGCGCGGGGCGAGGAGCCGCCGCAAAAGACCGCGGCGCCGCCGCAGAACGCGGTGGCGCTCGATCTGGGCCTTCACGTGGTGGGCCTCGGCTACCAGCGCACCCTCTCGCCGCGGGTCGCCTTCTTCGGCGCCCTCGACTGGTACGTGCCGTGGACGCAGACCACCAGCACCCTCGACACCATGGGCGCAGTGGTGCGACTCCGGCCATTCTTCTTCCTGCTCCAAGACGCGCCGCGTGGCCTCTGGGTCTCGCCGTTCATGCAAGCCGGCTTCGCGCGCGCAGACCGCGCGGGAGAGACGCGGGTCGGCTTCGCCGGCGCAGTGGGTGCCAGCGTCGGCTATGCGCTGCTCCTCGCCGAGCGCATCTATCTCTCCGCGGGCATCGGCGCCCAGCTCCACGCGGTGCGCATTCGCGGCGGCGACGGCGGGCCGAGCTTCGTGGGTCCGTACGTGCATGCCGACGCCCTGGTCGGCTACGCATTCTGACGCGACCGCGTCCCTTTGATTCTCGACCGATGCGCCTGCTCCCGGCGATTCCAGCTCCAAGCTCATCAGTGCCTCACGGT
>JABFRG010000039.1 GCA_013141295.1 Polyangiaceae bacterium | reverse complement strand
GGCTCAAGTTGCGGTCGCAGAACGGTTGCGACGCCGGCTGCGGCTATTGCCGAGAGCGCGTCCTCGACCTCGCGCAGGCGCCGTTCGCGCTCCTCGCGGTGGTCAACAGGCCGGACCTCGGCGATCCCTGCGCGGAAGGGGCAGCCGAAGGGCGGCTCGTGTTCACCGCGCTGCGCCCCGGAACCAGCACCACGCTGCCGTTCACGGTCATCTTCGAGTACCTGCAGCCGGGCGTCGGACGCGACGTCGCGGCACGCTGGCACGCGCTGGGCTCACTCCCGTTCGGACGCGACTACGAAGGCGCGCTGGGCGCCCTGACCGATGCATTCGTACGCCGGAGCGGTGCGAAGGCCCCGCCGCTCTTGCGGCTGCGCACCAACGAGGGCGCGTTCGGGAACGACGGGAGCTGGGAGCTCCGGGAGCTCGCGGTGGGGCCGAGCGGCTTCGTCCCGGCGCCGGTGGCGGCCACTCCCGCACAGACGTGGGATGGGTCCCCGGCGCTGGCGGATCTCCTGCGCAGCGCGAGCTCGCCGGTGGTGCCGGACTTCATGAGCACCCTCGCGTCGCCCATCCCCAGCTCCACGTTCCGCTGGCGGGCCGACGTGCCCGAGACCACGCGGCGCACCTTCAGCGCAGGCACCTGCAACGGCTGCCACGGGGGCGAGCGCCCGGTCGATGCGCTCCGGTTCCAGCACGTGGCGCCGGCCGGCTCGTACTACGGCTCGCTCACCGAGCCGCCGCGGGTGTCGCGCTACCTGGACGACCCCAGCCGCAACGGCGACGACGAGCTGGGGCGGCGGGCGGGCAAGCTCGAGGAAGCCTGGAAGGCCAGCTGCAGCCCCGCGCCGGGCGACCCCGGAACCTATCCCGCGCCGCGCATGGACCACGCGCGCTCCACCCACTGAGAGAGCGTGGCTGCGCTCAGCCGTCGCAGCGATTGCGCCCCGCCTGCTTGGCCGCGTAGAGCTTCTTGTCCGCGGCGTCGTAGAGGGCCACCGGCAGCGTCAGGTCGGGATGCCACTCGGCGACGCCGAGGCTCACTGTGCACGCGATCTCCTTGTCGCCGGCGCGAAAGAGCGCAGCGCCGATGAGCACGCGCAGGCGCTCGGCCACGGTGCGCGCGGTCGCGAGATCGGACTCCGGAAGGATGAGCCCGAACTCCTCGCCTCCCACCCGCGCGAAGATGTCCACGTTCCGCAGGCGGCCGCGGACCAGGCCGGAGAGCTGGCGCAACACCTGATCGCCCACGACGTGGCCGTAGGAGTCGTTGATGGTCTTGAAGTAGTCGATGTCGAGGAGCACCAACGAGACCGGCCGCTCGTAGCGACCGGCGCGGATGATCTCGCGCTCCAGCGCGTCGTCGAAGTATCGACGGTTGTACGCGTCGGTGAGCGCGTCGACGGTCATCATCCGGTAGATGGCTTCGTGGAAGCTGGCCTCGATGTCGTCGCCCGCCATGTACTTCATGATGGCGCGCCCGACCCGGAGGAAGTCGCCATCGGTGAGCGGCGCCACCGACACCTGGATGTCGTTGATGTGCGTGCCGTTGGTGCTCCCCAGGTCGGCCACGTGGTGACGTTCGCCGTCCCAGGTGATGCGGGCGTGGTGGCGGCTGATGCTCGCCTGATCGATGACCAGGTCGCTGCGCGGGGAGCGGCCGATGTTGAAGGGCTCACGGCCGATGGCGGAGCGCTTCCCCAGGTCGGGTCCGTATACCTGAACCAGGCAGGCGTGCTCCCGGAGCGCCGGCGGTCGTTCGAGGGTCCACGCGTCGGGGCGCGTTCGAAAGGAGCTGCTGGGGCGATCGCTTCGGCGCACGGCGTTCGAGCTTAACACTCCTGGTAGCCGCTCACAGGGGTTGTCGATTCCGCCCGAGCCCGGATTATTCATGGGCAGGCGAATGGCGCGAGGCGCGGGAAAGCCGGGCGCACGCCGGATCGCAGACCCGAGGCGGACTGTTGTTCCGCCGCAGCGGTCGAGAACCGCCGTTCGCCCGAGATTTCCCGATGCATCGCGACATGCAGCCCCGGAACCATGAATAATCCGGGCTAGGGTACAGCCTGACGAATGCACCCACACCGCGCTCCGCACGAAATCGGCGCATCGTCCCTTGACCAGTGGGCATCCCGGTGCGGTAATGGGGCATGAGTAGAGTTCGAGGGGTACTCGCGGGGGCGTTTCTCTTGTCGGTCGCATGCTCGGACTCGCCGCGTCCGATGGTGACGCCGATCGTGCCGAACGGCAACCAGACCACCATCGACGGACCTGCGCCGGCCATCAAGACGGCTGCATCGCGGCCCGACCTGTTGCTCCTCGTGGAGTCCGGCAAGGTGCACGGGGCCCTGCCGTCGTTTCGCACGGTCATGACGTCGCTCGCCGGCGGCCGCGACGTCGCCGACTTCACGCGCGCCTGGCTGCGCACGTACAACACGCCGCAGACGCTGAACGTGGGCGGCGTCACGCTCACCGCTGCGCCACGGCCCCGGGGCACCGAGGCGCTCGAGTGCGCCTGGCTCCGGCAACGCCCGGCCAACGGCTGCGATGCCACCTGCGGCGCCTGCGATGCCCGCATCCTCGACATGGACGCCGCGCCCTTCGAGCTGGTGGCGGTGGTCAACCGCGTCGACATCGGCACCAACGCATGCGCCGAGAGCGGCGCCGAAGCCCGTCTGGTGTTCGGCGCCATCGACCCCTCCAACAAGGCTCCGCTGGCCCTCACGGTCATCTTCGAGTACGGCCTCCGCGGTGCGACCCGCGACTGGGCGCGGCGCTTCGCCACCGTTCGCAGCCTCCGCAAGGTCGAGGACCAAGAGGTCGCAGTGGGCAACATCGTCCGCAGCTTCGCCCTGGAGAGCCCGCACCTGCTCCGCATGCGCACCAACGAAGCCCTCTTCGGCGCCAGCTCCAAGGACTGGGAATTCCGGGAGTTCAACGTCGACAGCAGCGCGCGTGCGTTCGTGCCGGCACCGGTCGCCAGCTCGCCGGCCCTCGCGCTCAATCGCTCGCCGGCCCTGGGCACCTGGATTCGCGATCATCAATCGGACATCAAGACCGGCAAGAATCCGCTCCCTGCGGAGTACCAGACCCTCGCGCTGGGCTTCCCCGACGCCCGCTTCGACTGGTCGGCCAGCGGCGACCCGCAGCAAGACAAGGCGTTCAGCAGCAACACGTGCAACGGCTGTCACGGCGGTAGCCGACCCCAGGAACCGTTCGAGTTCCAGCTCCTGGCGCTCGCCCCCGCGCCGGTGGCCCCCCCGACCAACTCCGGCTCGGGTGGCGGCCTCGTGTACACACCCTCGGTGCCGGTGACGCCGCCGCCGGCCAACGTGGCGGTCGACGAGCCGACGCATCCGAGCACGGTGCTGGTATCACGCTTCCTCTTCGATCCGGACCGGCCGGAGAAGAGCGAGCTCGCGCACCGCGACACATCGTCGCAAGCCATCCTGACGGCCGACTGCTCGGCGCCGAACAGCGTTCGGCTAACGCCGCAGCCGCTCGCGCGACGCGTGCACTGACCCCTCGGAAGCTCGCGGAAAAATGCAGGGCGCTCCGGTGAACGGAGCGCCCTTTTTCGCGCGTTCGATCAGCGCTTCTTGCGGGCTGCCCGGTACAGCTCCACCAGCGCCTGGGTCGACGCGTCGTGGTGCGCGAGGCTCGCCTCGGTGGAGACCTCGCCGAGGATCCGCGTCGCCAGCTCCTTGCCCAGCTCCACGCCCCACTGGTCGAAGCTGCACACGTCCCAGACGATGCCCTGGACGAAGATCTTGTGCTCGTAGAGCGCGATGAGCTGGCCGAGGGTTCCCGGCGTGATGCGCTCGGTGACGAAGGTCGACGTGGGTCGGTTGCCGGAGAACACCTTGTGCGGGGTGAGCGCGTCGGCGGCCGCCTCGTTCATGCCCTTGGCGAGCAGCTCGGCCTTGGCCTCGGCAGCCGTCTTGCCGCGCATGAGCGCCTCGGTCTGGGCGAAGCAGTTGGCCACCAGCTTGTCGTGGTGGTCGCCGATGGGGTTGTGGCTGTAGAGCGGCACGATGAAGTCGGCCGGCACCACCCGCGTGCCCTGATGAATGAGCTGGTAGAACGCGTGCTGGCCGTTGGTGCCGGGCTCGCCCCAGAGGATGGTCCCGGTGTCGTAGCCGGTGACGCGCTGGCCCCCGCGGCTGGTCGACTTGCCGTTGGATTCCATGTCGGCCTGCTGGAGGTAGGCGGGGAGGCGCGACAGGTACTGGTCGTAGGGCAGCACCGCATGGGAGTGGTGGCCCCAGAAGTTACTGCACCATACACCCAATAGGCCCATGATCAGCGGCACGTTCTGCTCCGGAGCCGCGGTGCGGAAGTGCTCGTCCACCAGGTGACCGCCGGCCAAGAGCTCCTCGAAGGAGTCCATGCCGATGAGGCACGCGATGGGGAGGCCGATGGCGCTCCACAGCGAGTAGCGGCCGCCGACCCAGTCCCAGAACCCGAACATGTTGTCGGTGTCGATGCCGAACGCCGCGACCGCCTTGGCGTTGGTGGAGACCGCCACGAAGTGCTTGGCCACCGCCGCCGGATCGTTCGCCGCCCCCAGAAACCAGGTGCGTGCGGTCTCCGCGTTGGTCATCGTCTCCTGGGTGGTGAAGGTCTTCGAGGCGACCACGAACAGCGTGGTCTCCGGGTCGACCTTGCGCAGCGTCTCGTGCATGTGCGTGCCGTCGATGTTCGACACGAAGTGCGCGTTCATGCCGGGTTTCCAGTAGGGGCGCAGGGCCTCGCTCACCATCACCGGGCCGAGATCGCTGCCACCGATGCCGATGTTCACCACGTCGGTGATGGCCTTGCCGGTGTACCCTTTGAATGCGCCGGAGCGGAGGCGGTCCGTGAAGTCGCGCATCTTGGCGAGGACGCCGAGGACGCCCGGCATCACGTCGGCGCCGTCGACCTCGATGGGGCGGCCACCGCGGTTGCGGAGCGCCACGTGGAGCACCGCGCGGCCCTCGGTGACGTTGATCTTGTCGCCGCGGAACATGGCGTCCCGGGCTTCGAGGACGCCCGCCTCGCGGGCGAGCGCGAAGAGCAGGCCGAGGGTCTCGTGGGTCACCCGGTGCTTCGAATAGTCGAAGAGCCAGTCCCCGGCGCGGGTGTGGAACGCTTCGAAACGACCGGCGTCCTGGGCGAATAGCTCGCGGACGGAGGTCTTGGCGAGCGTGTCTTTGTGCCGAACCAGAGTCGAGAAAGTGGGGAGATCCGTGAGCATGGCTCATCCGTTAGTATCACGGGTGGGCCCCGGAGGAAGGCCTCCGAGAATCCCGTGCTCGGTGCGCTCTGGAAGCCGCGAAACCGATGGCGCATACACGGGGCTGCACGTGGAAGCGGACCTGCTAGGTTCCACCCCACCATGCGCCACATCGTCGTTTTGGGCTCGCTCGTGCTCCTCTCCATCGCCGCCTGCGGAGATACCGCCTCGGTGGTCGAACCGGACCCCAACGCCACGGTCGACGGCGGCGGGACGACGCGTCCCGACGGCTCCACGCTCCCGGGTCCCGATGGGTCTTCCCCGGGCGACGGGTCCACCACCGGTGACAGCGGCACGGCGCTCGACCCCAACCTTCCGGGCCCCTACACCACGGCCTCCAGCGACGCGACCATCACCCCCGGGACCGGCGATCGCTTGCCGATGCACGTGGTGTATCCCAACGGCCTGCCCGGCCCGCTGCCGGTGGTCATCATCGCCCACGGCTTCCAGCTCTCGATCGACCTCTACTATGGCTACGCCGAGCGGCTGGCGACGCACGGCTTCCTCGCGGTGGTGCCCGACTACCCCACGGGGTTCGGCGCCAACAACGTGAAGGATGCACAGAATTTGATCGCGGCGCTGGACTGGAGCCTGACCTCGGCGCCCGTGAAGGGCGACGCGACCAAGGCCGGCGTCATGGGCCACTCGCGGGGTGGCAAGGCTGCGATCCTGGCGGCGGCGCGCGACCCCCGCTTCAAGGCGCTCATGGGGCTCGACCCGGTGGATTCGAAGCCGGGCGGGTTCATCAACTGCGACACCACGACCGAGTGCCCGCCTGCCACCGGCGAGCTCGCCAAGGTGAACGCGCCGGTGCTCTTCCTCGGAGAGACGCTCGACGCGACGGCCGGCGCCTTCGGGCAAGCCTGCGCGCCGGCGGACCTCAACTTCGCGATCCTCTACGGGGCGGCCAAGGCTCCAGCCATCTCCGTGGACGTGGCCGGCGCCGGTCACATGAGCTTCCTCGACAATCCGAACTGCGCCATCTTCTGCGGGCAGTGCAAGACCCCCACCGCGAAGTCCGCGGACGTCCTGGCGTTGGCGCGGGCCTACGCGGCCGCATTCTTCGTACGGCACCTCCAGGGCAACGCCGCGATGGACGCGTACATCACCGGCGCCCAGGCCCAGGCGCGCTACGTGACCCCCAAGGTCGCCACCATCCAGTCCAAGTAGGCGCGCTCCCCGCTGGACGGTGCGCAGTACCGTGCGCTGGCAACCGTGAGACACCTCCCCTTCACCATCCCTCGGGGTTCGGACCTCGACGACGCCCTTCTGCGCGAGCTGTGGTCCTTCCGGGCATCCATCCTGCGCCACAAGCCCGAGACTTCGCTCGATGACGACTTCGCGCGGTTCTCCGCGCGATGCCGCCGCTCCGACCGCGTCCTCGTGGCTCGCCACCCCGACGGCGGCCCGGGCGGCATGTTGGCAGTGGTGCGTCGCCGGACCGAGACGTTCGGAGGTCGCACCGTGGGCTTCTTCCCCGAGTACTTGATCGTCAGCCCAGAGCTGCGCGCCTCACGCTTGCTCGGGGTCGCATACCTTCGTCTCCTGGTGGCGCTGCTGGAGCCCTACGACCTGCTGGCGTCGTGGTTCATGATCGGCGTCGCCTACCCGGCAAGCTTCCTGGCGACGTCACGCCTCACCCGCGTGTGGATCGACGGCGAGCCAGGAATCCCGGCGCACGCGCAGGAGCGAATCGACGCGCTCGCGGAAGAGCTCTCGGGCGCGCGGCGCGATCCGGTCGCGCGGCGGGTCACGATGCCGACCATCCCGGGCCCCTTGCGCGAGCGGTTGCTCCAGACGCCGGAGTACCAACGTTACTTGGCGCGCAACCCCGAATGGCAACGGGGCTTCGGCGTGATGATCTACGCCGAGGGGACCGCGGCCTCGGTGGGCGCCGGCCTGCTTCGCTCGCTCCGTCGGCGCGCGCTTCGTGCGTCAGCGGCGTGAAACGACGAAGCTAGGTTAGGCGGAACGTCGCTCGAGGGCGGTCTCGCGGAAGCGGGACCATTCGACGCCCAGCTTCCGCATCTTGCCGCGCAGCGTGTGCGGGTTCAGGCCGAGCAGGGCCGCTGCGCCGTTCGGTCCTTCGATGCGCCCGCGGGTCCGCGAGAGCGCTTCTTCGATGTGCCGCCGGGTGGCCGCCGCCAGCGTGGCGAAGGCCTCGCCGGTGCGCGGAGCCGTCACGGACGCCCCGTGGCCTTCGAGCGCCCGCGCCACTTCGAGGCGCGCCCCGTTTCCCAGGATGGCTGCCCGTTCCACCACCGCGGAGAGCTCGCGCACGTTGCCCGGCCACGGGTGCGAAAGGAGTAGCTCCAGATCGTCGCGCGCCACCGTGAGCGGCGTACCGGAGAGCCGAAGGCCGGCTCGCTCGGCGAAGTGGGCGGCCAGCGCCGGCAAGTCGCACAGGCGCTCGCGGAGCGGGGGGATCTCCACCGAGAACACCGCCAGCCGATAGAACAGGTCCTCGCGCATCTCGCCGCGCGCGCACAGACTTCGGAGATCGCGGTGGGTCGCGGTGACGACGCGGACGTCGACGCGCACGCTCTTGCTACCCCCGACGCGCTCGAGCTCCCCGTCCTGGAGGACGCGCAGCAGGCGGACCTGGGCGGCCAGCGAGAGCTCCGCGACCTCGTCCAGGAACAGGGTGCCGCCGTGGGCGCGCTCGAACCACCCGAGGCGCGTCTGGCTCGCGCCGGTGAAGCTCCCGCGCTCGTGGCCGAAGAGCTCCGAGTCGACGAGCTCCGGGGCGATGGCGCCGCAGTTCACGCGCACCATGGGGCCACGGGCGCGGGCCGAGCGTGCGTGAATGAGCCGCGCCACCACCTCCTTGCCGGAGCCGGTCTCGCCGGTGAGCATCACGGGTGCGTCGGTGGGCGCCACCTGCGCCACCTGCTCCATCACCGAGCGGAGGCCTCGGTCGGCACCGACTACCAGAATCTCGTCGGGTGTTGCAGCGGAGGCGCGCCCCGTCGGATACGACGGGCGTCGGGGCGCATCGTCTGCGGCGATGGAGTCGGGTCCGGACACGGGGAAAACAGCAGGAATGTGCACACCGCCGTTATAACGGATACGCATCCGCTATACAACCGAGCTGGCGCGTTGCGTTACGCAAGTCCTGCAGCCCGTTGGTTTTGATGGGCTTTTCCGTCTCCGTTCCGGGGCTTGCTTCAACGGATATCGATAACGCGCGGGTTGTGCGGTCCCGGCCCGTGGCACGCTCTCTGCTGAAGGGCGCGCGATGCTCCGTGCTCCCTCCCTCCGTCTTCTCCCCTCTCTCGGCTTCGCTCTCGCCGCGGCGGCTGCACCGGCGGCGGCCCAGGCCGCGCCCTGCGCCGACCTTCCGCAACCGATCATCTACGGGCTCGGGGGCAGCGCCACCAAACCCCTTCTCGGCAAGATCGCCGGAGGGCTCACCGCTGCCGGCACGCTCTCGGTGGTGTACCAGGCGCCCGGCGCCTGCGTGGGTGTCAACGGCCTCCTGGCGAGCACCCCCATCACCGGCACCGCGTCGTACTGGGACGCTGCGGGTAAGGAGCAATCGTGCACGTTGCCCGATGCGGGTCAGGTGGTGGACTTCGCCAACATGGGAAACACCGCCGGCTCCTGCCCCGGCGTGGGCGCGCTGCCCGCCGAGGTCGGCGACTTCCTTGGCCCGGTCAACGCCTACACGTTCATCGTCCCGCTCGCCTCGAGCCAGCTCGCCATCAGCCGCGAGGCCGCGTACTTCGCGTTCGGCTTCGGACAGCTGGGGCGCGCGGCGCCGTGGACCGACGACACGCAGATCTTCCGACGTGACGCCAACTCGGCGGCGCAGCTCTTCGTTTCCATCGCCACCGGTGTGCCGGCCGAGAAGTTCAAGGGCGTCGACACCAAGACCAACCAGGGCACCATCACCGCGGTCGCCTCTGCTAGCAACCCCGAAGCCGCCATCGGTCTCGTCTCCGGCGAGGTGGCCGACGCCAACCGCGCGTCGGTGCGGGTCCTTGCCTACCAGCACACCGGCCAGCGCTGCGGCTTCCTCCCGGACTCCAGCGCAACCGCCTTCGACAAGAAGAACGTCCGCGACGGCACGTACCACATCTGGGCGCCCATCCACTTCTTCGCCCGCATCAATCCCGCCACCAAGAAGATCGTCAACCCGAGCGTGGCGTCCTTCGTGGGTCTCTTCACCGGCGAGGTCACGGCGCCGCCGAACCTCAACGTCCTGGAGGCGGAGATCAAGTCGGGGAACGTGCCGAAATGCGCGATGAACGTGTGGCGCGAGTCGGACCTGGGCGGCCTCACCAAGTACGCGGCTCCGG
>JABFRG010000307.1 GCA_013141295.1 Polyangiaceae bacterium | reverse complement strand
GGACAACGGCCCCGGCGTTCCGGCCGAGCATCGGGCGCGGGTCTTCGAGCCCTACTTCACCACCAAGACCGACGGTACCGGCCTCGGCCTCGCCATCGTGAAGAAGATCGTGGTGGAGCACGGCGGTACCATCGACGTGGAGAAGAGCCCGCTCGGTGGCGCGGCCTTCGTCATCCGCATTCCGGTTGCGGGGCGGGTCGCCGCTGCGGCGTGAAGCGGGCAGGGGAGGAAAATATGCATATTGCACTCGTTGGTGATTCGGTCTTCGATAATGCGAAATACACCGGGAGCCAACCCGACGTCGCCGGCCACCTGCGGAAGCTCTTGCCGGATGCGCGGGTCACGCTCTACGCCGTCGACGGCACCACCACCGCCGAGGTGGGCAAGCAGATCGATCGGCTCAAGCCGGATATCACCCACGTCCTCCTCTCGCTCGGTGGCAACGACGCTCTGGAGAATGCCGACCTGCTCGATGCGCCGGTGCGCTCCACCGCCCAGACGTGGGATCTGGTCGCCGCGCGGGTCGACGCCTTCGAAGCTGCCTATCGCTGGGCGCTCGAATCGCTCCTCGAGAAGGTCGCGCCCGGCAAGCCGCGGGTGACCGTATGCACCATCTACGGAGGGAGCTTTCCCGAGCCCCAGGCCACCCGGATTCGCACGGCGCTCGCCGTCTGGAACGACGCCATCGTCCGCGCCGCGCTGGCCTTCGACGTGGGCATCCTCGATCTCCGCGCGGTGTGCACCGAGCCCTCCGATTTCACCAACGTCATCGAACCCTCCGCGGTGGGCGGCGCCAAGGTCGCCGCCGCGGTGGACCGTACCGTACGCGCGACTCCGCGCCGTAGCGTGCCGTTCGGTTGCTAGCAACTACGCTGCCGGGTGGCCGATGGGCGGAGATGCACCGCACCCTCACCGCCCTCCTCGCCGTTTCGCTCGTCACCCTCGGCACTACCGCTCACGCCGAGACCAGCTTCGTCACCATCGACTCCGACATGTCGGGCGTGAGCATCAAGCGCCAGGACGACCGCTCCGGAGAAGCCTTCTGCTACGCGCCCTGCGTGCGCCACCTGCCTCTCGAAGGAGCCTACGTGCTCGAAGGCACCGGCTACGCGCAGGGGATCACGCTCAGCGAAGGTGCCACGCACATCGTGTACCGCCGCGGCAATGTCTTCGGCACGGTCGTCGGTGGCCTACTCACCCTGGGCGTTCCCACTGCGATGGTGCTCGCCCCCATTGCCGGCATCCAGATGCTTCGCAACGAGACCCCTGGCGAGCTCCATGCCGCGCACATCATGCTCGCGGTCGCCGCTATCTCCGCCGTGGTGGGCGCTGTTGGCGCCGGAATCTCCGCACTCTCCGAACCGACCCTCCGCATCGAGAGCGGTCCCGCGCCGAAGCGTCCGGAGCGTCCGGCCATCCCCCGCGCAGCCACGAGCCCGGTGCGCGTCCAGTTCGCGGGCACCGGCGTGGTGGGCACTTTCTGAGTCGATGCCGATTTAGCGATCCAAAGCGCGTGGTGCCTGCATTGGCCCATCGATGATGAACCATGCTCGGCCACTGGTGGTGCTCGTGGCCCTCGTTGCCGCCTGTAGCTCTCCCTACGCAGCGTCGCCTTTCGATGCGGGCGTCGCCGAGCCCGCGCCCACGGTGCCTTCTCCTTCGCCTTCGCCGCCGGATGCTGCGGTCGCCGCGCCGAGCGATGCCGCGCTCGAAGCCGACGTGCGGAAGCTGCCGGACCCCTGCCTGCCCCCCAACCCCGACCCACTGCTCCTCGCCGATACCGTCGCCGGCTTCCGCGAGCGACAGGGCGAATGCGGCTGGCAGTACGGGACGGCCGACGTGACCACGCACATGTTCAAGCCCTTTGCCGGTGCCGACGCGTCGTTGCACATCTGGGTAGACCCCGGCTTCGGCTTTCCCCAGATCGCGGCCGGCACCGAGCACCCGGGCGGCGGGACGCGGGTGGTTCGCCGCTGGACCTCCACCGTCACCGGCCGTCTCCGCGTGCAGGTGAAGCTCGCCATCGGCGACCCCACCAGCAACGGTATCGCGGGCGATGGCGTCGACTTCGTGCTGACCGTGGGCAGCACGGTGATCCCTACCTCTCCTGCGTTCATCACCGGCGCGCAGCAGTTGATGGTCGACGTGAACATCGACCCCAGCAAGGATCAGCCGGTGGACTTCGCCGTCGGCCCCAACGGCAACACCAGCTACGACAGCGTCCTGTTTTCGGCCACCATCAGCAAGGTCGGCCCCTAGCCCTTCTTGCGCCGGAGCTTACCATCCTGCTCGGCCATGGTTCGTGCCACCGCGCGGATCTTCTCGCGCACGTAGGTGTGCGCCAGATCGTGCGTCTGCCGGGCGTGCCAGTGGAGCGCGATGGAGAACGATGGCAGCGCGAGCGGCGGCTCCAGGACAGCGAGCGGCAGCATGCGCGCGAACTCCAGCGCCAGTCGCCGCCCCATGGTCAGCACCAGATCGCTCTTCGCAACCACGTGCGGCGCCAGCAGGAAGTGCGGCACCGCCAAAGCCACGGTGCGCCGGAGACCCTGCAGCGCCAACGCGTCGTCCACCACACCGCCCGGCCTCCCGCCGGGCGCGATGAACGCGTGCCGCTCGGCTGCGAAGCGCTGCACGGTCATCTTGCCCCGGGTGAGCGGATGGCCCTTTCGCACCACGCATACGAAGGTCTCTTCGAAGAGCACCTCCTCGTGCATGCTGGCCGCCGTCTCGCGGGTGCTGGGGGTGGGCGGCGCCAGTATCAGATCGGCCTCGCCCCGCGCCAGCCGCGCTCGCGACTCGTCGGTGTACGACTCCGACCACAGCGAGATGCCGGGCGCCTCCTTGCTCAGCGTCTCCACCAAGGGTGGATAGAGCTGCATGGCCGCGTAGTCCGAGGTCACCACCCGCACCGCGCGCTCGGCGGTCCCCGGATCGAAGCGCGCCTCGGCAAAGAGGGCGCGCTCGATCTCCGCCAGGCTCGACTCGAGCGATCCCTGCATGGCCACCGCACGCGCGGTGGGCACCAGCCCGGTGGGCGAGCGAACCAGCAGGGGATCGCCCACGGTCGCCCGTAGCCGCGCCAGCGCGTGACTGGTCGCCGACTGACTGAGCCCCAGACGCTTGGCCGCCCGCGACACGTTGCGCTCCGCCAGCAGCGCG
Source organism: Polyangiaceae bacterium (assembly GCA_013141295.1). Taxonomy (GTDB): domain Bacteria; phylum Myxococcota_A; class Polyangia; order Polyangiales; family Polyangiaceae; genus JABFRG01. Next base: position 6,415 of record JABFRG010000307.1, on the reverse strand, counting down.
TGGAGGACGGTCACCAGGTTCAGGTCCATGGCCGCGAGATGCATGCGGTACATATTGCACGTGGCGAACATGCATTGGAAGGCGACGCAGGGGCGACCTACCTTCTGGCTCGTCACCGGATCGCATGGGTCCGGTCGCAGGAGGATTCGATCATGAAGTTCGCCATCGCTGGGGTTTCGGGAAACACGGGCAAGGTCGCGGCAGAGGCCCTTCTCGCCGGGGGCCACCAGGTGCGGGTCATCGTGCGCGACGCCGCCAAGGGTGCGGCCTGGAAGCAGCGCGGGGCCGAGGTCGCGGTGGCCGATCTGGCCGACGACAAGGCGCTGACCGAGGCGCTCCGCGGGGTCGACGGCGCATACCTGCTCGTTCCGCCGGCCTTTGGCGCCGAGAGCTATCTCGCGCACCAGACGCAGGTGGTGGACACCTTCGAGAAGGCCATCGCCGAAAACGGCGTTCCGCACGTGGTGCTCCTCTCCTCGGTGGGCGCGCACCTTCCGGAGAAGACCGGACCCATCAAGGGCCTCCATCGCGCCGAGGCGCGGCTGGGTGCGCTGCCGAAGACCCGCCTCACGTTCCTGCGCGCCGCCTACTTCATCGAGAATTTCGCTGGCTCCCTGGCGCAGCTCGGCGAGGGCGTCTTCCCCACCTTCGTGGCGGCCGACTTTGCCTTCGACACCGTCGCCACCCGCGACATCGGCGCCGTGGCGGCGGGCCTTCTCGCCGAGGGCGCGCCCGCCAAGAACCAGATCGTCGAGCTCTCGGGCCCCAAGGTCTCCGCCCGCGACGTGGCCCGCGCCTTGAGCGAGATCGTCGGCAAGCCGGTGACGGTGGCGGAAGCGCCCATCGGCATCCTGGGCGGCATCCTGGAAGGCGCCGGCTTCTCCAAGGACCTGGCCGCGCTGTACGTGGAGATGACCGAAGGCCTCGGCGCGTCGCGCATCGTCTTCGAGGGCAACCACCGGACCGCCAAGGGCACCACCACCGTGCGGCAGGTGCTCGAGCCCATCGTCACCGGCAAGCGCTGAGCTGCGGTATGCTGTGCGAATGAGCTACTTCGACTCGTTCGTGCTTCCGCTCCCGAAGGCCAACCTGGCCGCATACAAGAAGATGGCGAAGACCGCCGCCCGCGTGTGGATGGACCACGGAGCCCTGAGCTACGTCGAGTGCATCGCCGACGACGTCAAACCCGGGAAGGTGACGTCCTTCCCGCAGTCGGTCAAGGCCAAGCCGAACGAGGTCGTGGTCGTGGCGTTCGTGACCTACAAGTCGCGCGCGCAACGCGACGCCGTGCTCCGCAAGGTGATGAAGGACCCGCGCTTGGCGGAGATGATGGACCCCAAGGCCGCGCCCTTCGACGCGAAGCGAATGTTCTGGGGCGGCTTCAAGGGGCTCGTGGAGGCCTGAGTCAGAACGAGAGACCTGCCATCAGGTTGCCCTGCAGAAAGACATCGGGCTTGCCGTTGCGCGGCCCGATGTCGGCGACGCCCAGGCTGGTGTACACGCCCACCTGCGGCATCAAGTAGAAGCCCACGCCGCTCCTCGGGCTCCCGGCGAGGCCGCCGGGCTCGAAGAAGCCGAAGCGGTAGCCGACGTTGGTGCTCAAGAACAACGTGGCCGTGTGGTAGCGCTTTCCGTCGACCAGGTTGGTGCCCCACGCGGCGCCCACGTCGAGGCCCGCTTCGGCGTGGAGCCCCCGCCAGAAGTACTGCCGATAGCCGATGCCTGCCTGGTACTCGTGGATGTAGTCCACCACGTCGTGCTTGATGCCCGGGCGCACCGTGAACCCCAGCAGCACGTCCCCGCGGAGGCGGGTGGCGGAGCCCCACAGCGTGCGCGTGCCCCGCATGCGGAAGATGTGCACAGTGGGAATCCACGGCTGCACCGTGTCGACCTCGATGCCCCATGGGTGCGGAGGAGCGTCCTTCTCCTCCTGCGCGAGGGCCGGGGCCGTGACGAGACCGAAGAACGTGAAGAGGGCGAGAGCGAGGTTCCAGCGACGCATGGGCTTCCTTTCGAGGTTCGAGCTTCGAGCCACACGGTGGTCGCTCGAGCCCCCTTCCGGTAGACGCCCCGGGCGCCTATGACTGATACGCCCCATGCATCAATCACCGGTTCGTACCTCGTCGGCCGCGCACCTGGCCTCGCTCCACACCTTCTTCCGCGTGGTGGAGCGGGAGAGCTTTCGCGCGGTGGCGCGAGAGATGGGCGTCGCGCAGCCCACCGTGAGCCGGCAGGTTGCCGCGCTGGAAGCGGAGCTGGGCGTACGCCTGCTGAACCGCACCACCCGCAAGGTCTCGCCCACCGACGCCGGTCGCGCGCTCTATGCTCGGGCCGCCGGCGCCATGCAGTCGCTGTTCGAGGCCGAGGACGACGTGCGTGCCGGCGAGTCGGCCATGACCGGGGTGGTGCGCATCGCCGCGCCCGGCGCGCTGGGCCGGCGCCTGGTGCTCCCGGCCGTCGCCCCGGTGGTGGCGGCACATCCCGGCCTCGCGGTGGACTTGCAGGTGTCGGACCAGCGCGTCAGCTTCGTCGATAGTCGCGTCGACTTCGCGGTGCGGGTGGGCGCGCAGGTGGAGGCGTCGCTGTCGATTCGCAAGGTGGGCGTCTCGGCGCAGGTCCTGGTGGCGTCACGTTCGTACGTTCGTCGCAACCGCCGCCCCCGCACCCTGGCCGAGCTCTCGGGCCACGGCATCGTCCTCCGCACCGACGGCGGCGCCCCGAACCAGGCGCTGCGCACCGAGCTCCTCGCGCGCGGAGCCCACGTCGCGTTCTCCTCCGACGACATCGAGGCGGCCTACGTCGCGGTCCTGGGCGGCCTCGGCGTCGGCATGCTCCCTCGCTGGCTGGTGGCCGGTGATCTCGCCAGCGGAAAGCTCGTAGCGTGCGTCGCCGACGCGCCCGACGCCAGCGCCCCGGTGTTCTTGGTTCGTCCGGCAGCCGGCTGGCTACCGCGCCGGGCGCGCGTGGTCTTCGACGCCGTGGCGACCGCGCTCGGGCTACAGCTCGATCTGGGTACCTAGCTCCACCACCCGGTTGGGTGGGATGCGGAAGAAGGCGTTGGCCGGGCGCGCGTTCTTCGACATGAAGACGAAGAGGTGCTTGCGCCAGCCGGCCATGGTGCGGCGCGAGGTGACGAGGAGCGTCTCGCGACCGAGGAAGAAGCTGGTGTCGTCGTGGTTGACCTTGAGGCCCGCGGTCTCGCACAGCTCCAGCACTTCTTGCACGTTGGGCGTCTGCATGAAGCCGTAGCCGGCCGACACTTGAAAGATGCCCGCGCCGCGATCGCGCACGTACTCGATGCGTTCCGCACGCGGCACCTCCGGCTGGTGCCGGGTCGCGATGCTCAGGAGCACCACCTGCTCGTGCAGCACCTTGTTGTGCTTGAAGTGGTGCAGGAGCACCGGCGGCGCGCCCTCGGGGTTCGAGGTCATGAACACCGCGGTGCCCTTCACCCGCACCGGCGCCTGGGCCGCCACGTCGGCCAAGAACAAGTCGAGCGGCAGCGTCGCGCTGCGAATGAAGTCGTAGAGGATCTCGCGGCCGCGCTTCCAGGTGGTCATGAGCGTGAGCACGCCGGCGCCGATGGCCAACGGGAACCAGCCGCCGTCGGCGATCTTCACCACGTTGGCGCCGAAGAACGACAGGTCGATGAACAGGAAGAGCCCGGTGAGGCTCGCCGCCGCCGGCCAGCTCCAGCCCCACTTGGTGCGCGCCACCGCGTAGAACAGCACCGAGGTGACGCCCATGGTGCCGGTGACCGCGATGCCGTAGGCCGCCGCCATGTTGGTGGAGCTCTTGAAGCCGAGCACCAGCAGCACGCAAGTGATCATGAGGACGTTGTTCACCTCGGGGATGAAGATCTGCCCCTCGGCCTGACCGGAGGTGTGCACGATGGTCACGCGCGGCGAGTAGCCGAGCTGCACTGCCTGCTGGGTGAGCGAGAAGGCTCCGGAGATGAGGGCCTGCGACGCCACCACGGTGGCGAAGGTGGCGATCATCACCAGCGGGTACACCGCCCAACCGCTCACCAGCCGATAGAACGGGTTCTCCACCGCGGTGGGGTCGGAGAGAATCAGCGCGCCCTGACCCATGTAGTTGAGCAGCAGCGCCGGATACACGACCACGTACCAGGCCCAGCGGATGGGCGCTTTGCCGAAGTGACCCATGTCGGCGTACAGGGCCTCGCCGCCGGTGATGCACAAGACCACCGAGCCGAGCACCAGGAAGCCGTGCATCTTGTGGTCGGCGAAGAACTCGTAGGCGTATACCGGGTTCACCGCGCCGAGAATCTGCGGGTGCTTGAGGATCGACGGAATGGCGATGCCGGCGATGGTGGCGAACCACAGCAACATGGCCGGCCCGAACACCGCGCCGATCTTCGCCGTGCCCCCGCGCTGCGCCGCGAACAGGCCGATGAGCACCGCGATGGTGATGGGCACGATGAGCCGCTCGAAGGCGAAGGAGACGTCGAGGGGCCCGATGTGAATGTGGATCATGCCGATGTCGGCCACCTGCAGGCCCTCCACGGCGGAGAGCACCGAGAGCGAGGGCGTGATCATGCCGTCGCCGTACAGGAGCGCCGCGCCGCCCAACGCCAGTAGCGCCAGCAACTTGAAGCCCTTGGGCAGCGGCTTGCCGGGGGCGGGCTTGAGGAGCGCCAGGAGCGCGAGGATGCCGCCTTCGCCGTGGTTGTCGGCGCGCATCACGAAGGAGAGGTACTTGACCACCACCACCAGCGTGAGTGACCAGAACACCAGCGAGATGATCCCGAACACGTTGGCCGCGGTGGGGCCCACGCCGTGCGGCTGCGCGAAGCACTCCTTCATGGCGTAGAGCGGCGACGTTCCGATGTCGCCGTAGACGACACCGAGAGCAGCTAGAGAGACCTTCGCGAGAGCCCCGGCGGAAGCCGGCTTCGGGGCGTGGTCGCGCACAGAATGCGCTGGTTCGCTCATGTTTTGCCGGTTCTATAGCACCACTCCGCAGCCTTCGCGCAAGGGGTCGTTTTTCGGAGCGCCGTCGGCGGATTCCGTCGCTGGCATCACGGACGCATGCGCAAGAGTCGGGCCGCGCCATGGCGTGCGCCGCCACTACGCCGACTCCGCAGGCTTGCTGTGCTATTCGTTGGGGCATGGCGCAGGAAGCAAAGCGGAGCACCGACGGCAACTGGATGTACCCGGCGGGGACGGCGCTGGTGGTGGTGGGACTGCTCCTCGCCTTCGCCGGCATTCCTCGGGTGCTCGCCGGTGGCCACGGCCGCCTGTCGGGCGCCGATGCGCCGGACTTCACGGCGGAGCTCGTGCTCAATCCGGAGACGGTGGCTGCGGCCCTGCCCGCACCGGAAGCGGGAGCCGTCGCGCCCAAGACGGTGACCCTCTCGGAGCTCCGCGGCAAGGCGGTGGTCCTCGACTTCTGGGCCACCTGGTGCGGCCCCTGCAAGGCCGAGGCGCCGATCATGGACGGCATCGCCAAGCGCTACAAGGATCGCGGTGTGGTGGTGGTGGGGGTGAACACCGACGACGAAGAGGGCAACGCCGAGGAGTTCGCGCGGCAACGCCATCTCTCGTTTCCCATCGCCTTCGATCGCGATCGCTCGGCCGCGCGCGCATATGGCGTCTCTGCACTTCCGACCCTGGTGGTCGTCTCCAGGACCGGTAAGATCGTCGCCGTGCGTACCGGCGTGACCAGTGACACCGAGCTCGAAGAGCTCATCCGCGAGGCCCTCGCTTCATGAACGCGTTCTTCGAGTCTGCTGCCAAAGAGAAGGTAAAAGGCGCCATCCAGGCCATCGAGTCCGAGACCGCGGCGGAGATCGTCGTCACCGTGCGCGATCGCTCGGCGGTCTATCGCGACGCCGACTTCATCGTCGGTTTCGTGTTCGCGCTCCTGGTGCTGGCCGGCCTCACCTATGCGCCCATGGAGTTCAACGCCATGTTCTTCCCGGCGCAAGTGCTGGTGGTGTTCCTGGTGTTCGCGGTGGGCTCCGCGCACATCTGGTTTCTCAAGGGCCTCGTCGTGCCGGCCGCGCGTCGCCGTGCCGAGGTGGCTCGCGCCGCCGAGTCGCACTTCTATCAAGCGCAGATTTCCCGCACCACCGGGCGCACCGGCATCCTGGTATTCGTCTCCGCCTTCGAGCGCGCGGTGCACTTCGTGCCCGACCTCGGCGTCCCGGTGAAGAAGCTCGGGCCGGCCATCGACGCCGCCCGCACCGACCTCGAGACCGCGCTGGGGAAGGGCGACGTGGACGCCTTCGTGGCCCGCTTGAAGGCGCTCGGTCCGGTGCTGGGCAAAGAGCTCCCGCGCTCCGCAGACGACGTGAACGAGCTGCCCGACGAGGTTTCATGAGGCGCGCGGTACGCCTCTTCCTCCTCGCCGTCCTCGGGCTCTCGGTGCTGTCCACGAGCTCGCCTTCGCT
>JABFRG010000234.1 GCA_013141295.1 Polyangiaceae bacterium | reverse complement strand
TACTCGAGCAGACCGCAGACACTCTGAGCGCGGCCCAGCGCCGCGAAGACCCGGGCCGACACGTACTCGCTGACCATCCGCCCGCGCCAGCTGGAGACCGCCCGCCCCCGCTCCTCGTCGTCGAGGTCCACGCCATCGAGGCCCAGGTCGCGCGAGCCTCGCACCGAGCGCCGCCGAAGATCGAGCGCGCTCATGACCACCCCGCGAGCTCGCCCTCGTCGAAGGCGGGGGGGGCGGGTGGCCCCCAGGTGACCGGCGTGAAGCAGCCCTTCGAGGCCGGCTGGAGCCGCAGGATCTCGGCGACGCGCTCGTCGGGAGTGCCCGTCTCGGCCTTCGGCTCGGGGGCTCCGCTGTGCTCTTCGCCGTGCGCCGCGCCCGCAGCCACGCACGTCAGCGCCACCGCGGTGGCGATCCTCGCAGCCATGCGCAGCGCCTTGCGATCCGCGTCGCGTCGGGCCGTGAGCGTGTTCTTCGTCGTTCGATGCATGTGAAACCTCCGGTCCGAGGCGCTGCAACGATCGGGCCGCGTGGTCTACTGACTGAACCAGTTATCGGTCCCCCGATTGTGCTCGGCTTTCGCCGCCTGTTCGGGAAAGCCTTTGCGCACCACGATGCGAACCCGCGCGCTCCTGCGCACGTTCCTTCGCGCGCAAGATTTCCGCGTCATCGCCCTCGGCTCGAGTGAGCTTGACACCCGGGCGGTCCACTGTGACGCTCGTCAATCCGAGGGGTTATGCGGAAAGGGTCTGAGCCGAACGGCCAAGCAGAGGTGGCGCAGTCGACCGTGTCCACGAGCCACGTGGCGGTGGTCGACGCGTCCGGAAGCCAGGAGGAGCTCGACGCATTCTTTCAGGGGGTCGGTGCCGATAGCGGCATCGCGTTCGTCGTCCTCGGCCTCCCCCTGAACGGGGGTCACGCGCCGTTCAAGAGCGAGCTACCGCAGCTGCGGGTACCCGAGGGCGCGCCGGTGGAGCTGCGCCCCAACCACGTGTACCTCGCGCCGCGGGCCGACCTCGCGTTACAGGCGCAGCAGCTCTCGCTGGTGGCACCCGGCACCGGGTCACTCTTTCGCGACCTGGCCCGGGAGTTCGCCGATCGCGGCGCGGCGCTGCTCCTCTCGCAGCCGCACGACGAGCTCGGCCTGGTGGAGCTGCATCAGGCCGGTGGCCTCGTGCTCTCGAGCAAGCCACTGGAAGGGCCCCTCTCGACCCTGCTCGAAGGGCCCGTCTCCGCCGCGGCCATGCCCACCGCGGTGCTGGCCTTCGCCAACACCGGTCCCGTCAAGAGCCCGAGCGATGCGCCCGAGGCCATCGCAGCGGCGGCGACGTCCATCTTCGGTCGGCTCCGCAAGGCCTTCGGCGTGGACTTCGCGCAGTACAAGCCCGCCACCATCGAGCGTCGCTTCGCGCGCCGGGTGGCCACCCACTACGATCACAGCCTGGTTCGCTATGCGGAGCGCGTCGAGCACGACGACGCCGAGCTCGAGCGCCTGTTCAAGGACCTCCTCATCGGCATGACCCGCTTCTTCCGGGACGCGGAGCTGTTCGGGCTCCTGGCCGAGCGAATCGTGCCGGCGCTGGTCGACCAGTTGCCCGAAGGCGAAGACGTGCGGGTGTGGGTGCCCGCCTGCGCCACCGGGGAGGAGGCGTACTCGCTGGGTATGCTCTTGCTCGAGGCGTTCGACGAACGCGGCCGCACGCCCAGCGTTCGCATCCTGGCCACCGACGTGCACCGCGGGGCGCTCCAGGTGGCGTCCGAGGGCGTCTACGGCGAGGAAGCGCTCGACGCCTTGCCGCCGGGCTTTCGTGCACGCTACTTCGCCCGCGAGGCCGACGGCCGCTACCGGGTGGTGGAGCGGCTGCGCAAGCTCGTCCTGTTCTCTCCCCACAACCTGCTGCGCGATACACCGTTCAATCGCATCGATCTCGTCACCTGCCGGAACCTGCTCATCTATCTGCAGCCGAGCGCCCAGGCCCGCGCCATCTCCATGCTGCACTTCGCGTTGAAGCGCGACGGCATCATGGTGCTCGGCCCGAGCGAGGGCATCGGCGAGGCCGAGAGCGCGTTCGCCGTCGTCGACCGCAGCTGGAAGGTCTTTCGTAAGAACGGCGACACGCGGCTTCCCTGGGACGTGAGCTCCACGGCGCCGGCGCAGAGCCCCGGACGCACGCGCGCGCCCGACTACCACTTGCGCCGCGTGCACGAGGACCTGCTGCGGCGGTTCGTGCCTACCGGCGTGCTGGTGAACGGCAAGCGCGAGGCGGTGCACATCTTCGGAGACGCGCACCGCTACCTGCAGATGACCCCGGGCGTCGTCACCCAGGACATCACGCGGCTCTGCCACGGCGAGCTCCGCCTCGCGGTGGCTTCCGGCATCACCCACGCGCAGAAGCAGAACGAGCGGGTCATTCTCCGTTCGGTACGGCTCGACGAGGGCGGTGTGGTCGACGTGGCGGTGGAGCCCTTCGTGGACGGCGCCACCGGCAGCAGCTATTCGCTCGTGCTCTTCGAAGCAGAACGGGCTGCGCCGCCCTCGCGGCAGGTCGATCTCTCCGCCACGCGCAACGAGCAAGAGCGTATCGAGCAGCTCGAGCGCGACCTCCAGTACTCGCGTGAGTCGCTCCAGTCGGTGGTGGAAGCTCTCGAGACCGCCAACGAGGAGCTGCAGGCGAGCAACGAGGAGCTCCTGGCGAGCAACGGCGAGCTCCAGACCACCAACGAGGAGCTCCACTCGGTGAACGAGGAGCTCTACACGGTCAACGTCGAGCACGAGCAGCGCATCCGCGACCAGAACGAGACCATGGCCGACCTGCGCAACCTGCTGGACGCGACCCAGGTGGGTACCGTCTTCACCGATGCCGAGCTACGCGTGCGTCTCTTCAACCCCAGCGCCGAACAGGTGCTCAACCTGCTGCCGCAAGACCTGGGGCGCCCGCTCTCGCACTTGACCTCCAAGGTGCAAGACGACGACACCGTGGCCGAAGCCGAGAAGGTGATGGTCGACGGCGAGCCGCGGCAGCGTCAGCTCAAGCTGCGCGACGGCCGCACCGTGTTGCGGAACGTAAGGCCGTACTTGCTGGCCGACGGAAAGGTGAGCGGCGTCATCCTCACCTTCGTGGACATCAGCGAGGTGGTGAGCGCGCAGGAGTCCGCCCGCGAGCAGCGCGACCGACTGGCGGCCCTCAACGACGCGGTGCCCAACCTGCTCTTCGGCCTCAGTCGTGAGGGGAAGCTCACCCACATGAATGCGCCGTTCGCGGCCTACACGGGGATCGAACCGGGCACGACGCTCGATCGCGACGCACGCAGCGCGCTCGTGCATCCCGACGAGCTGGAGCGGATCCGCAAGGAGTGGCGAGAGGCGGCTGCGGCCGGCCGTGGTTTCCGTACCCAGGTGCGCCTTCGGCGTCACGACGGAGGCTGGCGTTGGTTCGACTTCGCGGCAGTGCCCGTGGGCGGCGGAAGCGGACGCACGGACTGGTACGGCGCGGCCACCGACATTCACGACATCAAGACCGCCAGCGCCGACCTTCGGCTCCTCCTCGATACGGTGCCGGCGGCCATCGCGTTCTGGGACAAGGACCTCCGCAACCGCTTCGGCAATCGCATGTTCGAGGAGTGGATGGGCGTCGACGCCGAGAGCGTGCGCGGGCGCCACATCGGCGAGGTCATGACCGGCTCGCTCTACGAGGAGAACCTTCCGCGGTTCCAGCGGGTGCTGGCGGGCGAGCTCTTGAACTTCGAGCGCCCGCTCTCCACCGCCGACGGCCAAATCCGCCACCTGAGCGCCTCGTACGTGCCCATGCTCGAGGACGGTGAGGTCTCCGGATTTCTCGCCATCGGCATGGATGTGACCTCGATTCGCAAGGCCACCGAACAGCTCGCGGAGAGCGAGTCGCGTTTCCGGCGCATGGCCAACGACATCTCCGTGCTCGTCTGGCTCTCGCGACCCGACGGCGAACGCGAGTTCTTCAATGCCCGGTGGCTCGAAACGGTGGGCGGCATCGAGGAGGAGGAAGGCGCGCTCTGGCCCACGCGCATCCACCCCGAGGATCGCGCGCCGTTCATGCAAGTGTACTCGCGGGCGCACGCGGAGCGCACCGGCTTCGGCGTGGAGTACCGGCTGCAGACCCGCACTGGTTCGTACCTGTGGGTGCTGTGTCGGGCGACGCCGCGCTTCGACGCCCAGGGAACGTTCCTCGGGCTCACCGGGTGCTGCCTCGACATCTCCGACCAGAAAGCAGTGTACGACGAGCAAGCCCGGGTGGAGCGCAAGCTCCAGGAGGCCGCTCGACTCGAGAGCGTCGGCGTCCTCGCCGGCGGCATTGCCCACGATTTCAACAACATCCTCACCAGCGTCATGGCCAACGCCAGCCTGGCCATGGAAGAAGCACACACGCCCACGCTGCGCGAGAGCCTCGAGGACATCACCACCTCGGCGGAGCGAGCGGCAGACCTGTGCCGCCAGATGCTGGCCTACGCCGGCAAGGGGAGCTTCGAGTTCCGGACCGTCGACGTCGCGCAGATCATCCGCGATACGAGCCGTCTCATCCAGGCCTCGGTCCCCAAGAACGTGACGCTCCACATGTCGTTCGCCGCGAACTGCCGGGCCATCCAGGCCGACCCCACGCAGCTGCGGCAGGTGGTGATGAACCTCATCATCAATGGCGCCGAGGCCATCGGTACGAAGTCCGGGTCGGTCACCGTCAACGTCGAGGACCGGCAGCTCGGCGAGCCCCCGGAGACCGCGGTCTTCGTCTCGCCCAACTTTCGCGCCGGAGCCTTCGTCGAGCTCACCGTGGCCGACACCGGCTGCGGCATCGCCGACGAGCTGGTGCGTCGCGTGTTCGAGCCCTTCTACTCCACCAAGTCCACCGGGCGCGGTCTGGGGCTCTCGGCGGTTCAAGGCATCATCGGCAGCCACGGCGGCGTGCTCGACCTCACGTCCTCTGGCGAAGGAACGACCTTTCGCGCCTACTTTCCCGCCACCGCATCGGACACGGCGCGCATCGAATCGCGAAGGCCTCCTCCGGTGCTCCCAGCCGCCGAAGGGAAGGGGACCATCCTGGTGGTGGACGACGAGGACGCGATTCGCAGCGTGGTGGTGCGCGCGCTGAGTCGCGTGGGCTTCGCGTGCGTCACGGCGTCGGAAGGCCGCGAGGCGGTGCAGCTGTTTCAGGCCGCGCCGGCGCGCTTTCGCCTGGTGGTGGTGGACCTCACCATGCCCGTCATGGACGGCAAGGCCACCATGCGCGCCATGCGCGAGGCGCACGCCGACGTTCGCTTCGTCGTCATGAGCGGCCTCGCCAGCGCCGACGCGCTCGCGCAGTGCGGCGACGAAGTGGTGGAGCGGTTCGTAGAGAAACCTTTCGACGCGCAAGCCATGGTGGACGCGGTTTTTGCCGCTCTCGACGGGGGTCCGACCTCCGCAGTGGCTCCGACCAAGGAGATGCCGTAACGTGGACACTCAACGCAACATTCAAGGGGTTCCACCCATGACTCCGTCCACTTCCGCTTCGGTGCGGCGAGTCCTCGTCGTCGACGACGAACCCGCAGTCGCACGCGCCTTTCGCAAGATTCTGGAGCGACTGGACTTCGAGGTGCTGCTGGCCAACGATCTCCAGAGCGCGTCGCAGCGCGTGATGAACGGCGGGGTCTCGGTGGTCGTCTGCGACATCGGCCTCCCCGGCGGCTCCGGCGTCGAGGTGCTCCGCATGGTGAAGGCCTACGACCTGGACATCCCGGTCATTCTCGTGACCGGCAACCCCACCATCCAGACCGCCATCGAAGCGGTGGAGCTCGGCGCGCACCAGTACCTGGAAAAGCCGGTGACCATGGACGCGCTGCAGAAGAGCGTCGAACGTGCGTTCACCCTGGGCCAGCTCGCGCGGCTCAAGCGCGACGCGCTGCACATCTGTGCCCAGCCCGGCTCCGGTCCTTCGGACATGTCGTCGCTCTCGCGCACCTTCGAGCGGGCCCTCGGCGGGATGCGCATGGTGTTTCAACCGATCATCGATCTGCGCCGTCGCAGCATCGCCGGCTACGAAGCGCTCTTGCGCTCGCGCGAGCCGGAGATGTCGTCTCCGGCCGACGTCCTCAGCGCCGCCGAGCGACTCGGCCGACAGGCGGAGCTGGGCCAACGTGTGCGCGCGCTTGTGAGCGAGGCCATTCCCATCGCCCCGCGCGACGACATGTTGATGTTCATCAACCTGCACACCGCCGAGCTGCTCGACCCGTTCCTCTATTCCCAGGACGCTCCGCTCTCGTGCTTCGCCAAGCGCATCGTCCTCGAGATCACCGAACGTGCTTCCCTCGATAGCGTGGGCGATGCCAAGGACAGAGTCCGCAGCCTGCGCGGCATGGGCTACCGACTGGCGCTCGACGACCTCGGCGCAGGGTACGCCGGGCTCAACAGCTTCTCGGTGCTGGAGCCGGAGATCGTGAAGCTCGACATGAGCCTCGTTCGCAACGTGCATCGCGACCCCATGAAGTACCGGCTCATCGAGTCGATGATGGATCTCTGCCGCAGCCTCACCATCGAGGTGGTGGCAGAAGGCATCGAGACGCCGGAGGAGCTCGACGCCATCCGCACCCTGGGGTGCGACTACGGTCAGGGATACTGCCTGGCGCGGCCCTCGCCCGACTTCGAGATCCCCAGTCTCACGTGGGGCCGATGAGGTCGCCGACGCTGGGAGCCCTGGCCGCATGCGCGCTTTTCGCGCTCGCATGCACCAAAACCGAGCACGTGACCGCCGAGCCCCCTCGGCCCGATCCGGATCCCGAGAGCGTCTACCCCACGCCGACGCCGCTTCCCGCACCGCTGGCGCCGCTGGGCGCACCCTGCGACGCGCCGGTCCCCGATCGCACTGCGGCGCAGTGCGGGCTCTCCGGCAAGGTGTCGATCGTGAGCACGAACCTGCCGGCGTGGCCCGCGGGCTTGCAGGCGATCGCGCCGCCACCGGCCTCGAACGAGCCGAACCACTTCGAGCAGTACCCCGTGACCCGCGTGGGGCTCCAGCGCGGCCGGGTGTGGGTGGCCAGCTCGTGCGCCATCTGCCGCACGCAGGTGGACGAAGTCCAGGTGGTCGACATCGCGCTCGCCACCGATGCGCAGCTCGCCCAGCTCCAGGCGCGCCTCGGTATCGCCAAGACCCCCATCTTGCGCAGCACACGCGCCTTCGCCGATCGCTTGCCGCGGCAAGGGACCTGAAGCCGGCTCCACGAAAGAAGGTGACGGCTGCGCGAAAGTTCCAGCCGTCGCGGCGCGCTACGGTTTCCGCATGATCCCCGAAACGTCACTGGGTCGATGTGGACTTCCGGCTTCCTCGCTGGGCCTCGGCGGCGGTCCCCTGGGCGATGCCGCGCTCTCCGACGTGGCAGCGGAACGCCTCGTGCACGCGGCCCTCGAGCGCGGCGTGCGGCTCGTCGACACGGCGCGCAGCTACGGGGAGTCGGAGCGCCGCATCGGCAAGGCGCTCCGCGGGCGGAGTGAGCATGTCACGGTGGTCGCCAAGGGCGGCTACGGCGTGGAAGGCTTCGTGGACTGGACGCCGGAGGCCGTGACCGCAGGGATCGAGCGCGCGCGGGCCACGTTGCAGCGCGACGTGCTCGACGTGTTATTGCTCCACGGCTGCGGTATCGAGAAGCTGGTCTCGGGTGAGCTGGTCGAACCCCTGGTGCAAGCGCGAGATGCGGGCAGGGTGCGGGCCATCGGCTACGCGGGTGAAGGGGGAGCGCTGCTCTGGGCCGCGGATTGCGAAGCCCTGGACGTCATCGAGTGCTCCATCAGCATCCTCGATCAGGAAGCACTTCGCGGCGCCGTGCGCATCGGCATGGACCGCGGCAAGGGCATCATCGCCAACCGTGCGCTCGGCACCGCCCCGTGGCGCCAGCGCACCCGCCCCAATCGCTCGGACCTGGCGAACTACTGGGACCGTCTCCAGGCGCTCGTGCGCGAGACCGGCGCCCTCGAGAACGAGTGGGCTCCCTGGGCCGACACCGCGATTCGCTTCGCCGCCTACACGGGCGGCGTGAGCTCGGCCCTGGTGGCCACCGCACGCATCGAGCACTTCCTCGACGCCATCGAATCGGTGGGTCGGGGGCCGCTGCGAGAAGCGCAGGCCCACCGTCTCCGCGGCGCGTACGAGCGTTGCGGCGCGCAATGGGCTGCGGTTTTGTAGGGACCGGAAGAAATAACGCGCCAAGACTGTCCATCCGCACCCCCTTTGAGGCAACATGGGGGGGTGAAGAAGTCGGACGCGAATCCCAACGCGACCATCCAGATCGATCGCTCGGATGTCCTCGAAGCTTTGGTGGAGGAGCTTCCGGACGACGGCGCTGCGCGCCATACTCCGCCGCCCTTGCCGCCGGAGGCCTTCGACCCCGCGCTTACCGTGCCTGAAGAGGCACCTCCGGCGAGCGGTATGCGATCGCTGGTGTGGGGCATCGTGCTGGTTCTGGTGGTGGGCGGAGCCATCGTCGGCGGGCTCAAGGTCGGCGATCTCCTCTCGCCGGCTCCGGTTGCTTCCTCGCCAGCCAGCGTGGCGCCGCCGCCCACCGTCACGGTGCCGCCGGCCGCCACACAGGCCGCGCCTACGCCCGGCGTGATCACCATCCCCACCGTCGAGCTGGGCAGCCCGCGCTGAAGCCATCATGCCGCGGGCCGCGCTCTTCGATATGGATCGCACGCTGGTACGTCGGGAGACCGCCTCCCTGTACGTTCGCTACCAGCGCGAAATCGGCGAGGCCTCGCTCGTCGATCTGGCGCGCGTGACCTTCTGGGTGGCCCAATACACCTTCGGCGTCATCGACGCCGAAGCGGTGGCGCGCCGGGCCGTGGCCACCCTGGCGGGTACCAAGGAGTCGGATCTCGAGGCGCGGTGCAACGCGTGGTTTCCCCGTTACGTCGTGCCGCACGTGGCCGACGCCGGGCGGCATGCCGTGCTCCACCACAAGCACCGGGGGGACGTCGTGGCCATCGTGACCGGCGCCACGGCCTATGTGGCTCGGCCGCTCGCGCGCCTTTTGGGCATCGACCACGTGGTGGCCAGCGAGCTCCAGCGCGACGATCGCGGCGTCTTCACCGGCGTGCCGGAGAGCCCGCTCTGTTACGGGGCGGGAAAGATCGTGCGCGCCCAGCGCCTGGCCGATGCCCTCGGGTTCGATCTCGAAGAATCGGTATTCTACAGTGATTCCTACACCGACTTGCCCTTGCTCGAGTACGTGGCCGAGCCGGTGGTGGTGAATCCCGATCCGCGACTTCGTCGAGAAGCGCGTCGACGCGGCTGGCGCATCGAACGCTGGTGAGCGCTCAGGTGGCGGTAGCGGCGCTCTCGTCTGCGGCCACGGCGCGGCGGTGGCGCAGCGTCCGCACGATGCCGTAGGCCACCACCAGCGCGAACAAGAGCCCCATCGGCCCGTCGCCGAAGCGCACATACAGCGTGGGCTCGTGGTCGTAGAGTGCCACGTCGAGGAGCAGCACGTTGGGCTCGTCGAGCTTCTGTCGGACGAGCAACTTGCCGCTCGCGCTCACCAGCGAGAGGGGCCCGCGGTTGACCGCGCGCACGAAGTCGAGGCGGGTCTCCACCGCGCGGACCACGCTCAGCTGCTCGTGGATATCAGGCTC
>JABFRG010000280.1 GCA_013141295.1 Polyangiaceae bacterium | reverse complement strand
GGAGCAGGGCGCGCCGCATGCTCCAACCCTGCATGACGTTTCCGTAAGACGCAAGTCGCCCGGCACGCGCTGGGGAGAGCGCGACGAAAAAAGGCCCACCGTCACCGGCGGGCCTTCACGCTGTCACGAAGTTGCCGTCAGACCTGCGCGAGCATGGTCTTGGCGTCGCTGACCTCGAACTTGGGGCCTTCCTCGACGTTCAGGGTCTTCACCACGCCGTCGTCCACCAGCATCGAGAAGCGGCGGCAGCGCACGCCCATGCCGTTGGCCGTGAGATCGAGCTCCAGGCCGAGCTTCTTGGTGAAGTCGGCGCTGCCATCGCCCAGCATCCGGACCTTGTCGCCGACCTTCTGGTCGCGGCCCCAGGCGGCCATGACGAAGCCGTCGTTGACGCTCAGGCAGACGACGGTGTCGACGCCCTTGGCCTTGAGGGCGTCGTACGCCTCGATGTAGCCGGGCACGTGCTTGCCGGAGCACGTCGGCGTGAAGGCGCCCGGGAGGCCGAAGAACACGACCTTCTTGCCCCGGGTCAGCTCTTCCACGTCCACCGGCTACGGCGGGAGGGGGCAGTGCGACGCGTCGTCGTAGCCAGAGGATTCGTAGAGCTTCGCGCTGGGAACCTTGTCACCGATCTTGATCATACTTTCACCTCGCCGGGGAACATGGCGGAGGCTCGTCGCAGAGTAAAGGGTGAAGGCGCAGGTTTTGCGGATATGCTCCCCGCCATGCGCCGGGACGACACCGCGAAGACCCCGGCTCCGGGGGAGGCCCGTCCCGGGCGCCTTCGATGGATCCACGCGGTCCTGGTGGCCGCCACCGCCATCGTCAGCGTCTCGCCGTACCATCCGGACGAGCACTTCCAGATCGTGGAGTACGCCGGTTACAAGCTGGGCCTGGTTCCCCGCGAGTGGCTCACCTGGGAGTACGCGGAGCAAATGCGCCCGTGGCTGTTCCCCGGCGCGGTGTACCTGGTCTTGCGGGGGCTGCGCGCGCTGCACTTCGGCGATCTCTTCACGCAGCTCACGGTGGTGCGGCTCCTGTGCGCGGCGCTGGGTTTCTGGTCCCTCGACGCTTTGATCCGGCGCTCCCGCGACTGGCTGCCGGCGGAGATCCTCCCCTCGCAGGAGGCCGCGCTGCGCCTGGTGGGCTTCCTCCCGTGGCTCTTCGCGCGGCCGTGCTCCGAGACCGTCGCGTCGTCGCTCTTCGTTCTCGCGCTCACGCGGTTCCTCGCGCCGCCCGCACCGTCCACCCGCCCGCGTCGTCGTCCTCGCCGCGCGTCGTCGACGTTGTTCGCTTCGGGCTTGCTCGCCGGCGCCGCCTTCGAGGTGCGCTACCAGATGGCCATCCTGGCGGTGAGCCTGGTGGGCTGGGCGCTGGCGGTGGAGAAGCGGCCTCGGCGGGAGCTCGCGGCCTTCGTCGGCGGATTCGTCGCCATGCTCGCCGCAGGAACGCTGGTCGACGCCTGGGGCTATGGCGCGTTCGTCCTGGCGCCGGTGCGCTACTTCCAGGTGAACCTGCTCCAGGGTGCGGCGAGCCGGTTCTCCACGTCACCACCGTGGTTCTACTTCGTGGCCAGCCTCGCCAACGTGTTCGCGCCGAGCGTCCTCCTCGCGCTGGTCGCCATGGTGGTGCTGGCGGTGCGCTTCCCCAAGCACGTGCTCACCTGGATGCTGGTGCCGTTCTTCGCGGTGCACAGCCTGCTCCTCGCGCACAAGGAAGACCGCTTCCTGTGGCCCATCGCCGTGCTCGCCGCAGCGGCCATCGTGCCGGCCTTCTACCCCGGAGGGCCGCAGGCGCCGGGCGCGTGGTTCTTCGATAGCATCTGGGCGCTCCGCCGCACCCGCATCTTCCGCGCGCTGGTGGCGGTCAACGTGGCCACCGCCCTCTTCGTCGCGCTGGTGCCGGTGAACGGCGCCGAGCACGGTCTCCTGGCGCGAGCGGTGTACCGCGCCGTCCCTCCCGGCAGCGCGATTTACGTGCAGGATACCGTTATCACCGAGTACAACCTGTACCGCGGCGACTGGAAGGTGCGAAGGCTTCAGGAGGGGGTCTGCTGCCCCTTCGACGGCACCACGCCGAGCTTCGTGCTCACCACCCACACCCAGGCGCCGCTCTCTGCGAGCAGCGAGGCCGAGCTGGTGTACACCGAGTGGCCGCTCGGCAGCTTCGACGCGCTCTTCGGCCGTCTGGTCAAGCAGTTCCCTTCGCTGCGGCCCCCACCCCTCCAGACGCTCTATCGGTTGACGCCGCGGGTCGCCTGCGACGCCGCGCTCCCTCCGTGCGCCGACGGCTCACGGCCACCGGTGTACGTGAAGTCGCCTCTCAAGGACAGGGCTAGTTCGCCATGAAGAACTTCCAGGTGGTCTCGCTGCCGTTCTGCCAGACGCCGTGCCCGAGCCCCGGGATCTGACACCATTCGAGCGGCGCCTTGCAGCCCTGGTGCGCGACGCACGGAGAAGGGTCGGCTGCGCTCGCGGCGGCCTGGCACCCGTTGGCGAAGGTCCAGTACTTGCGGCTGAAGTTGGAGTCGTTGAGGAGGCCGTCGTTGGCCCCGATGACGATGAGCGCCGGCACCGGCTTGGTGGGGCAGATGAGGTTGCCCTGGTTGTCGAAGTTCTTCAGCGTGGCGTCGTACGGCCCGCCGCCGCCGTGCGACGAGACGGCGCGGAAGAGATTGCCCCGATGGCAGCCCACGTGGTTCGCGAAGAAGCCGCCACGGCTGAAGCCCGCCGCGTAGAAGCTCGCGGCGCAGTAGGTGCCTTTCACCGCGGCCACCAGCGCGTCCATGAACAGGATGTCGGGGTTCTTGGTGTCGTCCCAGGTATCGAGGTCCCAGGTCTTGTTGAGCCCATCCGGGTACACGAAGATGGCATCGCTGCCGTGCGTTGCCTCGAACTTGAAGGAGCCGCGAGCGCTCGCGCCGTCGCCGCCGTCGCCGTGGAACGCGAAGATCACCGGGTAGTTCTTGGTGCCGTCGTAGGTCGCCGGCACGGCGATGGAGTAGGTGCGCGTGGCGCCGGCCACGGTGAGCTTTTGCCCGGCTTGAAAGCCCGCCGCCGCTTTGGGCAAAGTGCACGTGGCGCCGCCGCCGCCGTCTCCAGCGCCGCCGCTGCTGCTGCTCTGCCCGGAGCTACCGGAAGACGACGACGAGCTCGTGCCCCCGGAGCTGCCGGTCGGGGAGTTCGCCGGCGGATCGTCACCGCCGCACGCCCCGCAGGCGATACCCACCACTGAAGCCACCCATGCGGTCACGGACAAGACACTTCGCATATCGCTTCCAATCTACCATCGTTCGCGGCGCCCGTGGGTCGCTCCCGCGCACCTATCGGCAACGTAATTCTGCACGGCGCCTCACGAGTGCGGCGCGGCCCATACGCCTCATACGCCGCGGGCTGCTCGTTCTTCCTTCGCGAAGCGCAATCTGTTCGAACGCTTACGCGGCGGCGCAAAAGGTCTTTCGCGCGCGTCGCGCCGGTCGCGCGAAGGCCTCCCGCCGTAGCGCGCCGTCCGCGCGAAATCGCTCACGTCTTCGTCCCCGCGGGTGCGGGTACGGAGGTTGCTCGAGCATGGAGCGCGTGGAAAGCTGGAATACGGCCATCCGGGCCAGAGTTCTCCTCGGGCTTTTCCCCGCGCAACGAGAGGATTCAACGTGTTCGCTCTGCTCCGGGTAGTCGGTCCGATCGTCCTGGCGGTGGTCATCCTCGCGTCCTACAGGGCCTCCGTCCGGAGGAACCAGGCGAGCTGGAACGAATCGGTGGAGGTCGTCACTCCTCCCACGGGCGCCTACCGGGATGGCGAGCGGCGCGTCGGCTTCGTGGAGCGCGTGCGGCAGATTCCCCCGCGCGTTCAGACGGCGGCCATCGTGGCGCTCGTCTTTGGCGTCATGTGGTTGCCCTCGATCCCGCTGGTCGGTCTCGGCGTCGCGGTGGAGTCCGACGACGGCGCCGGGCTCGCCACCTTGTTCGGCATTCCCGGCATTCCGCTCTCCATCGCGCACTTCGTCCTGGGCCTTCGCATCACCAAGCGCAGCGCCTCCGCCCGTCGCTTCGCGCGCATCGTCGGCACCTGGTCGATCATCCACAACGTGCTCCTCCTGGGCGTGACCTTCTGGACGAACATGATGCCCCGAGGGGCGGGCGCGGCGTTCCGCGTGTGCAGGATCAGTGAGGGCGGGGGAGTGGTGGTCGTACTGTATGCGCTCGCGTCCATCGCTTACGCGGTGTTCGCCATGGTCGCAGTGCGCCCCGACCCGACGTACGATGACGAGGGCGACCTCCTCTGGCCGCCCCGCGACGCGACGACCAGCGCTTCCCTCACCGAGGCCCCTCACGCATGAAGCAAGACACGATCGGTACCCTATTCGTGCTCGGTTGCGGCGGCCTCACCTTCTTCGCCATGGTGGGAGGCCTGTTCTACCTGCTCCGCAAGCGGTACTTCAGCGACTGGAAGGGCTACGATCGCGTGGTCGGCCCGGCGCAGCCGGCGTATCGCGCGGGGCCTTCGGTTGCAGGATACACGGAGCACGTCGAGGGCCCGCCGCGCATCGTGCAGGCGGTGGCGTTCGTCTCCATCCTCTACGGTGCCATCGGACTCCTCACCGCGCCCCTCGCTGCCCTCGGGGTGCTCGTCGACTTGATCGCCTGGAAGGACATGAAGCCCGGCTTCGGCCTCTGGTTCGGGCCCACCGGGGTCGCGCTGGCCATCACCTCGCTGGTGTTCGGCATCCAGGTGATGAAGCGCTCGGAGAAGGTGCGCAAGTTCGGTACCGTCCTCGCGCTGTGGACGGCCGGCCACAACGCGGCGCTCCTCGCCTTCGGCGGCTTCGTCTACGCGACCATCGACCGCACCCAGGAGACCTATCAGCTCAGTGGCGTGCAGAAGGCGGTGCTCGACGGCACCGGCTTCGCCCTGGTGGGGCCCTTCGTCTTCCTGGCGTTCGTCTATGCCGTCCTGGTGTACGTGGCGGTAAGAAGGCACGGCACGCGCGACGCCCAGATGGCCGAGACCGCGCCGCGGTTCGACCCCGTGGCGTGAGTTGACGGTGCAATCGGGCTAGGCTATCGCTCACCGCATGTCGCTCCCGAGCCCGGAAGAAGAGTGGGCGCGCGCCAACAAGGGCGCGTGGAAGCGGCGCGTTCCGGTGGTGGTGGGGCTCTGCGCCGGCCTCCTGTTCGGCGGCTGCGGAGCGGGCGTCTCCTCCCTGATGGGAAGCGCCGCCGAGGCTCGCCAGGAGGAGCTCTCGGCCAAGGGCATGCGGGAAATCTGCATCGGGCGCGGCTGTAGCCGCGAGCGCGACAACATCGGCTCCGGCTTGCTTCTCATCGGCATCCCCGGGGTCCTGGCGCTGGTGGGGTTCGCGCTCGGGTTCTTCGTGGCTGGCGGCAAGGTCGCGAGCGAGTACGTTCGCGGCGCCTCGCGCATGTAGCGTCGATTTTTCGACGGAACCGCGGCGAGCCGACAATCACCGGCCGATGACGTTTCACCCGGGCAACACCATCGGCCGCTACGAGCTTCTTTACCTCGCAGGGCGCGGAGGCATGGGCGATGTTTGGTGCGCCCGCAGCGTGGGGAAGCACGGTTTCTCGCGGCTGGTCGCGGTGAAGACGCTCACCTGCGAGCTGTCCGAGGACCCCGCGCTCCGGGAGATGTTCCGGGAGGAGGCGCGGCTGGCGGCGAGCATCGAGCACGAGAACGTGGCGCGGGTGGTGGACGCCGGTGAGCACGCGGGCGTGCCGTACCTGGTGATGGAGTGGGTCGCCGGCGAATCGCTGGGCAAGCTCCTGCGATTCCTTCGCGACGTGCGGGGTGACGCCTCGCTCGCGCCCAGCGCCCTCGTGCCCTTGCCGGTGCTCCTGCGCGTGGTCGCCGACGCCTGCGCCGGGCTCCACGCCGTGCACGAGGTGGGCCACCAGCACGCGGAGCTCCAAGGGCTCGTGCATCGCGACGTCTCACCGGCCAACGTCATGGTCTCGGTGACCGGCAGCGCGAAGGTCATCGACTTCGGCATCGCCAAGCGGCAGGCCGCTGCCGTTCACACCCGAGCGGGCGTGCTCAAGGGGACCATCCGCTTCATGTCGCCGGAGCAGGTGGAAGGCGACGACGTGGACCGGCGCGCGGACGTCTGGGCCATGGGTGTCGTCTTGTACCATCTGCTCACCGGCCGCTACCCGCACCGCGCCGATGCCGAAGCGCAGATCCTGGTGGGTCTCTCGCTGGGGCACCAGCTGGAGCCTCTGCCGAGCGACGTCCCCGAGCCGCTGCGCCGGGTGGTCGAGCGCGCGCTCACCTGGGACCGGGCCGCGCGAACGCCCACCGCGCAGGCGCTGCGGCGCGAGATCTTGGCGGCCATGGACGTGTGTAATTTGCATGCGACTGTCGACGACGTCGCGGCGTTTCTGCGTACCTCGCTGGCGGAGCGCTTTGCCGCTCATCGCGCCGCGGTGGAGGACGCCGACCGCTTCGCCGAGGAGATGCCCACCCGCTGGGGGCCTTCGGTGGGGCTCCTGAGCGCCCCGGCTCCGAGCGAAGGCGCCGAGGCGACGGCACTCCTACGGGCGCCCCTGCCTCTCGCCGAGGGGCACACCGCACGCGTGCTCCGGCCGACCTTGGCCGCGACGCGCGCTCGCCGGGACGCGCCAGGCCCGAAGAGGCTACCGCGCCTCTCCTGGGCGGCGTTCGCGCTGGCGGTAGGGGCGGCTGCTGCCGCCGGCCTCGGGGTTGCGTTGTTGCCGACTCCGTCGCCGGTCGCGCTGCTGGAGCAGGCTCCGCTGACCGCGGTGGCTCCCTTGCGCACCCGCCGCAGCGAGGCCGAGGTGGTGACGTTCGCGGCGCTGCCCGCGGCGCCCGTCCCGTCGCCGGTCTTCGTTCCACGAGCGCGCGACGCTGCGCCGCGGCCAGCGAGCGGTGCTCCTTCGCTGAGCCTCGAACGAGCCATGGAGCGCCGCTGAGGGCACTGCCTCAGGCTCGCGCGAAGTCCACCCGCGCGATCTCCTGGCCGCGAAACGTGTAGATGGCCGCGACCTCGAAGGGCTCGGCGTCGGGCTTCCGGAGCACGCGCTCGTGGTCCACCACGACGTTGCCCACGGCGATGCGGCCCAGAAGCTCCACCCGATTCTGCGGGAACTCGCCGAAGACCTTGGCGTACAGCTCGCGAAATGCCGCGCGACCCTGGAGCTTCACCGGGCCGTTCAGATCGGCCACGATCACGTCTTCCGCGAAGTAGGCGCAGAATGCGTCGAGCTGTTGGGCGTTGTAGGCGGTGAGCTGGGCTTCGGCGATCTGCGCGGGGAGTTGCATGGCCCCAATGCTACCGCTTCCGATCGTGTAGGGTGCGCCGCGGTGCACGAAAAAATTCTCCGGGCTACCGGCCCGACGCGGCGTGGCGGTGACCTTCGCCTTTGGGCCACGCTCTTTCCCCTCGGCTACTTCTGCGCCCTCGGCGCCTGCGGTCCCAGCACCGTCGTCTCCGGTGAGACGGTGGTGGTGATCGACACCGATCTGCCGGTGCCCGACGTGGTCGAAGCGCTGCGCCTCGACGTGTACGCCGAAGACGGCACGTGGCTGAGCGCGCGCGACGTGGATATGGGCGAGCCCTCGCAGTGGCCGCTCAGCTTCGGCATCGCGGCGTCCGACGACCATCCGGGCCGGGTGCTGGTGCGGGCGCGGGCCTATCCGAAGGGGCGCCTTCGCAACTACGCCGGCGCACTGCGGCCGGCACCGCCCGAGCCCTTTCGCGAAGAGCCGCTCCCCTCGACGCTCGCCGCCGTCTGCGCCTCCATGCCGGAGCTGCCCGTGGGCGGAACCGCGGCGCTTCGCTTCGGCGACCTGCCGCTCACCACGCCGCGCGCCGATGGCGGATGTGCCACCGAAGCCGGTGCTTTTCCGACCCGCGCCGGCGCGGCCGCGGCCCGCGTACGAATCGAGACCGCCGGCGACTACCGCTTCGAGGTGGTGAGCGAGGTGCCGGTCGGTACCTTCTTCCCGCTCTTCCTCCGGAGCGACTGCACGGACGCGAGCAGCGAGCTCGTGTGCGCGCGGGGTTATCGAGAGACGTCCAACGCGCCCGTCTCGGTGCTGCAGACGCACCTCGAGGCTGGCACCTATGCGCTGCTGACGACGCACTTCATCCCGGACCAATCGGCGTCGCTCGTGGTTCGCGCCAGCTTGCTCGGTGCCTCCCCGGAAGACGCGGGCGCCGACGCCGGTGAGGTGAAGGTCGCGCCGCCTCCGCCCGCCGCCGTCTGGCCGCGCCTCCTCCGCGATGGCCGCGACGACACGCCGCCCACCGAGCCAAAGGAGGAGGTGACCTCGGAGGCGTTCGTCTTCGTCGACGTCGTGCCCCACGCGGTGCGCCACGCCCGCCTCGTGGTGGGCGGCGATTGCGTCGGCCGCGCCGCGCACGTGCCGGCGAAGGACCAACGCCGGCTCGACGTAGCCGGTATCGTCGCTTGCGAGGCGGGCCGCATGACGTCGCCCCACGTGCTCTCGAGCGCGCCCGGAGCCGCGGAGCCCAAGGCCGCGTCGGTGCTCGGGAGCTTCGCCCAGGGCAAGCCATGTGCGGCGTCGCGGCCGGGCCGCATCTGCGCACCCGGGGGCATGATGGTCATGGGCAGCGAGCTCTTCGGTGGCATCGGCGACGGGGCGACCACCCCGGAGCGCGTGGTGCGTCTGCCGACCTTCTACGTGGACCAGGACGAGCTGTCGGTCGGGGAGTACCGCACGGCGCTGGCCTCGGGCTTCGCGCTTCCGCCCGGCGTCGGCAAGGCCGCCTACGTGCAGCCGACGCTCGAGCCGTTCGACCCCCGCAGCGACAAGGCCGCGAATCTCTGCACTTACACCGAGGCCCCCGCCGGTCGCGACGACTTCCCCCTCAACTGCGTGACGTGGCCCGCGGCCCGCGACCTGTGCCGCCATCGCGGCGGCGAGCTCCCCACCGAGGCGAGTTGGGAGTACGTCGCGCGCAAGGCCGGCCGCACGCGCGCCGCGCTCTATCCCTGGGGCAACGGCGACCCCACGTGCGCCGACGCCATCTTCGACCGCCTGCATCACGACGGTGCCGGGGCGTGCGCCCCGAAGACGGCCGACGAGGGACCGCAGCCCCGTCCCGTGGTCACCGGCGACGTCACCCCGCTCGGTGTTCGCAACATGGCGGGCGGCCAGGCGGAGTGGACCCTCGACGCGTACGCGGCGTACACCGACCCCTGCTGGCTCGCGGCACCCACCGATGCGCCGCGCTGCGCCCTCGCGTTCGCGCCCTTGCGCGCTGGCCGCGGCACCCACTTTGCTTCGCCATCGCCGCTGCTCGCTGCGCCTCTGCGCCGCTTCGACTACGCCATGAGCGTATCGCCGCTCAACGGCGTCCGCTGCGTGTACGAGCAACCATGACCCGGGCCGGCGCGGCGCTCTGGGCCCTGGCGTTGGCGATGACCGCGGGATGCGGTCCCGCCCCGACCACGTCCGAACAGGTGCTGCTGGTGGTGGAGACCGATGCCCCGCTCCCCGCGCTCGGTCTCGAACCCGACGACATCTCGCTGTTCGACCGGTTGCGCGTCGAGGTCTTTCTCGGCGATTCGAGTGCAGCCTGCACCGGTTGCGCTCGCGAGTTCGTGCTCGAAGCCTCGCGCCCCAGCGAGCTCTCCCTGGGC
>JABFRG010000896.1 GCA_013141295.1 Polyangiaceae bacterium | reverse complement strand
TCCTCGATGGGTGCGTCGAGCGCGAGGAGCACGTCGTGCGGGAGCACCGCTTCGATCTCTTCCTCCGGCGAAGGCAGCGAGACCTCGTGCGCGTCGAGCGGGGCGACCTTGGCCTCGGCGTCGCTCAGGAGCTGCGAGAGCTCGGGGCTCAGCGCGCTCGCCATGGCCGCTCCCCCCATGGAGGCCGGCGCCTCACGTGCGAAGAGCTCGGCGTGCGAGGGCGCATCGCGTGGAATCGGTGCCGCCCGCGGCACGTCGATGGGCGGCGGCGGGCGAGACGATCCCCGCGGCGGCGGGCTCGATTCGCGAATCCCCAGCGGCGGCAGCGACGGTCCGCTCTGCGGCGCAGGCGGTGACGAAGCGGGCCGCGGCGGGGGCGAAGAGGGAAAACGAGCTGCCGGCGGCGAAGACGGAAACCGTGCCGGCGGCACGGAGCCGGCCCGCGACCGCGGACGCACGCGCACCGGGAGCGAGAGCTTGGCGACCACCGCCTTCGGCTTCACCGGGCGAACGAACAGCCCGGCCACGCCGCGCGCCAGCGCCTCGTGCATCTTCGAGAGGAGCGTCGTCTCGTAGGAAGCCACCAGCACGGTGCGGCTCCCCAGGTCCGGCGTTCCCTTGAGAAAGCACTGGAGCACGTCGCGGCCATCGGCATCGAGGACGAAGCGAACGTCGGTGCGACCGATGACGCTGCCGAGATCCGCCGGGGCGACTGTCTCGCACTCGGCACCGCGCTCGGTGATCTCGTGCTCCAGCGAGAGGCGGTCGTCGCGCTTGGAGTCAGGAAAACAAAGGACGACGACCTCGGTCACGCCTCACCTATCGCGGGCCGCGAAAGAGCAGCGCGCCGAGCTTCTCTCCCAGTTTGGGAACCCAAGCTGCGCCGTACACGAGACCGAAGATGAACACGACGAGGAGGATCTCGCCGCGGGTCATGCCCAAAATCACGGGACATTTGTACCATCATTCGCAACCCCCGAGAGGCCAAACTCGGGACGGCGTTTTTCCGAGCAGTATCGAAGACATGGAGGCCATGGTCGGGCCTTGTTGCGGGCCGTTCGCGAAGGTACGTACGTGCAGAATGCAATCGACTACCTCGGGGGATCGCCGAGCCTGGGGTCCTCGATGCCTGCGGGCGAGCTCACCGCAATGACGAGGGCTCCCTACATTTTCATATTTTGCACCAGCTAGCAACGACCATCACAAGCGCCCATGATGCGCCGGCCATGATCAACGAACCTCGGGCCGACGGCCAGGACAAGCCGACCATCTACGCCATCGACTTCGGGACGAGCAACTCGCTGCTGGCAGCGGCCAACAAGAGCGCGGTGTTCCCCCCGGTGCCGCTGGATGCGGCGGCGGAAGACCCCACCATCATGCGCAGCATCCTGTACTTCCCCAGCGCAAAGGAGTGCTTCGTGGGCCAGGAGGCGCTCACCAAGTACGTGGAGCACGGCCTCGAAGGGCGACTCTTGCGGTCGCTCAAGCGGCACCTCCCGGCCCGGGGATTCCGTGGAACCTACATCGACGATCGGCCGATGCTGGTGGAAGACCTGGTGGCGGTGCCGCTGCGCGAGATGCGCAAGCGAGCCAACGCGCACTTCGGGGTCGACGTGAAGCGCGCCGTGCTGGGGAGACCGGCCCGTTTCTCGTCGGAGGACGCGGACGACGACTTCGCCGAGCGGCGTCTACGCAGCGCCGCCGAGCGCGCCGGTTTCGAAGAAGTGCACTTCTTGCCGGAGCCGGTAGCCGCAGCCCAGGAGTTTCGCCAGGCCTTCACCCGCGGCGACGAGCACACCGTCGTGGTGTGCGACTTCGGCGGCGGCACCAGCGACTTCACGGTGCTGCGCATGGGCAAGAAGGCCTTCCACCGCGACGACGTGCTCGCCATCGGCGGCGTTCCCCTGGCCGGTGACGCCCTCGACGCCAGCATCATGCGAAAGCACGTGGCCAAGCACTTCGGCGCCGAGGTCTCGTATCGCGTGCCGCTGGGCAACAACGTGCTCACCATGCCCAAGCACGTCATCGAGCAGCTCTGCTCGCCGGCCCACTTGTCGATCTTGCGACGCCCGGACATCGCCGAGTTTCTGCGCAACGTGCGCAGCTGGTCGCTGGGGGGAGACGATCAGGAGAAGCTCGACCAGCTCACCACCCTGGTGGACGACGCGCTGGGCTTTCAACTCTTCGAGGTCATCGAGGGGGCGAAGAAGGCCCTCTCGAAACGAGACGAAGTTCCCATCGATTTTTCGTATCCGGACATCGAGGTGCACGACCACGTGACGCGACCGGGCTTCGAGACCTCTGCGGAGCGGGCCATGGAGACCATCCTCGAGTGTCTCGACCAGACGGTCGCGGCTTCGGGCATCGCGCCCGGCGACGTGGATCTGGTGTGCTGCACCGGTGGCACCGCCAAGGTGCCGCGCATCGCCTCGGAGATCGCGGCGCGGTTCGGTCGCGACCGCATGCGCGACTTCGAGAACTTCCACTCCGTGGTGCAGGGCCTCGCGCACCATGCGCAAACGCTCGCGTGAAGGGCGCGCAGCTTCGCGTTATACTGGCCGCGAGGTGCTCGTCGTGCGAACCCCCTTCTCCGCCGTGATCGTCGCGTCCTTGGCCCTCGCGACCGCCCTTGCCCACGTGGCCTGCAGCGACGGCGGAGGCGGCGCCGTCGGCCCCGCGGACGGAGACGCGAGCACCGCGGACGCGACCGCGAGCGACGGATCGAGCGGCGGATTGCCCGACGGCGGCTCCCCCGGCGACGGCGCGAGCGCACTGGGCGTGAAGCTACCGCCCACCGGAAAGGTCTCCTGGGACTGGCAGATCGGCGCGGGCTCCGACGCCAACGTGGGCCTTCCGGCCGGCGTGAAGCTCCTCGACGTCGATGGCTTCGACGTCTCCGCCGCCAAGGTGGCGAGCCTCAAGAGCGCGGGCGTCTACACCGTTTGCTACATCAACGCCGGCAGCTACGAGCCCAATCGACCGGACTCCGCCAGCTACCCGCAGGCGCTCAAGGTGCAGGCCGACCCCGACTGGCCGGGCGAGTTCTTCCTGGACGTGACCGACGTGTTCAAGTCCGACTCGGTGCTGGCCAAGATCCTCCGCGCGCGCTTCAAGATGTGCAAGGACAAGGGCTTCGACGCCCTGGAGCCGGACAACTTGCAGAACGACGAGAACGTCGGCGGCGGCAAGATCACCGCGCAGCAGCAGCTCGACTTCAATGGCTGGGTGGCCGACGAAGCCCACGCGGCGGGCCTCGCCGTGCTCCAGAAGAACGGGCCCGACAAGATCCTGCTGAAGGACCGCACCGGCAAGATGATGGTGGAGAAGTTCGACGGCATCCTCAACGAGCAGTGCCAGGAGTTCGACGAGTGCGCAGCGCTCGGCGAGTACCCGAAGCGGGGAAAGCTCGCCTTAAATGTAGAGTACAAGAAAACGCTCACCGTCGACTGCGCCGCCTCTGATGCCCTCGGCATCAACTCGCTGAAGAAGGACCTTCCGCTCGCGGGCATGAGCGGCAGCGGGTACCTCCGCCAGGCCTGCCCCTAGCGCGGGGGGAAGCCCCACCGAAGCCAGCCGGGATGGTCTATGGGAGTAGCACGCGGGATTTCTCGTGGCCGAGCACCACGGTGGGGTCGACCTGCACGGAGATGCCGGCGCGACCCAGGGCCAGGCACAGACCCACGTCCTCGGAGGTGAACTCGCGCACCTCGCCGGCCTCGATCCACTCCGGTCGGAACCAGGGATACTCGATGCGCTCGAACACCCCGCGGCGCACCAGCATGAAGCCGAGGCCGGTGTAGCTCACCGGGAAGATGCCGTCGCGCTTCGCGAGATCGGCCGGCGTGAGATAGGTGAGGCTGCCGGTCTCGGCCAGCCGATCTTGGTCCCAGCGCTCCACGGTGGCGAAGCGCTTGCCGTCGTGCATCAAGTAGAGGCCGCTCACCACGTCCACGTTGTGCTGCAGCAGCGTCACCAGGTCCTCGAAGCGGAACACCATATCGCTGTCGATCCACAGCATGAAGTCGTAGGGAACCTTGCCGCCCCATGGGGCTTGCTTGCGTCCGGCGCGCAGGTTCCCGCCCAGGACCTTATTGCGTGCATAGTACACAACCGGATCGTACTCCCGGGAGACGACGTACTCGATACCGGCGCGCTCGCAGCCACCGATCATGTTGGTCCAGCAGTCGAGAAACCGCCCGGAGAACTCGCGACCAGGAATGCAGAAGGCGATGCGCAAGGCCATGGTCAGAGGCCTCCCCGCGCGGACCGCAGGAGCGCTCGCTGCCAGTCGTCGTCGTCCATGTTCGCGGCCACCATGCCTTCGATGCGCACTTCCTTGGGCACGCAGAGGATGTTGGCCTCCGGCCGGTAGGCGGCGAAGACGTTCTCGTGCACGCCGAACCAGTTGTTCGCGTGGAAGTAGGGAGCAATGTGCCAATAGGCCGCGTAGCCGAGGTCTCGCACCGCATGGAGCAGCGGCGTGGAACCGCGCAGGGTGTTGTTCTCCAGGAAGAGCGCCGGTCCGAACCTCTCGATGGTCTTGCGGGCGCCCGCCAGGACCTTCCGCTCCATGCCCTCCACGTCGACCTTGATGAGCCGGCAGCTCGGCAGCTCGATGCCGTCGAGCGTCACCGCGTCGACGGTGTCGAGATCGTCGGCGCCGGCCTCGTCGGCCATGCGCACGGCACCGAAGTTCGCGCTCTTGCGCGGATCGAGACGCGGCACGTGGGCCACGCCGGGCACGTCGGAGACCGCCGCCGCGACGCACACCACGTTGGTGAGCCCGTTGAGCGCGACGTTTCCGGAGAGCATCTGGTGCGAGAGCCGCTGCGGTTCGAAGGCGATGACCATCCCCTCCGGCCCGACCTGCTCGGCGAAGCGCAGCGTGTGCGTTCCGATGTTCGCGCCCACGTCGAGCACCACCGCACCGGGCTCGAGGAAGTGGTCGAGGAGCGTGAGCTCCGACTGACCCCACTCGCCGTACAGATCCAGGGAGCGCCCCACGAATTCGTCCTGGGTGTTGAACATCATCCAACCGTGACGGCAGCGCTTCACCGCCATGTAATCGTGCTCGATGACGCGGCGGGAACTGGACGAAGGGCGAGCAACCATGGCTCGCTACGATGGTGCAAGGCGCACGCCACGGTGGAAGTCGCGACAGCGCGGCGATTTCCCCGCGCGGACTGCGTCAGGCGCGCGTCGTTGCCCGGTACACCGTCATCGCCATGACGCTCAACGCGTGTACGTTCCCGAGACCGCGTTGGTCACCGCCAGTGCCCCGGCCATCACCGCGGCCGCAGCGGCTTGCTTGCCCGTGGCGGTGGTGAGGGTGCCGAGCGCGGCCTCGCTTCGGGCGTACACCCGCCACTCGTAGACGTGCGCGCCATCGCCCACCGGCGGACACGGCCCGAAGTACCCGGGCAGCCCGTCGAAGCTCGTGACCTGCTTGGCGCCTGCAGGTACGGCGAGGGTGGCATTGCGCGGGAGGTCCTGCGGCAGCGCCAGCGTGGCCGCCGGCACGTCGAACAGCACCCAGTGAACCTCGTCGCCCGTCCCCACCCGCGTCTTGTCGATCATGACCAGGGCGTAGCTCTGCGTCCCGGCCGGGCCCGGGGTCCACGTGAGCGGAGGCGACATGTGCACATTGCACGCATGCACTGCGGGGATCGCAGCGCCCTGCGCAAAGGCGGTGGTGGTCAGCGCGAAGGGCACCGGCGCGGCGTCCGCAGCGTCGACGATCGAGGCATCGACGATCGAGGCGTCGCCCGTGGTCACGTCCCGCGCGCCATCGCGTCCCGCGGCATCCGACGACGTCGCGGCGTCCGAAGCGGCTGCATCGAGGACCGGGGTGCCGCCATCGCCGGGCACTCCTCCGCTACTCCCGGATGTGCCGCAGCCGACGAACGCCCAAGCCCCCACGACGGCTCCTACCGCAACCCACGACGCACGCGACGTACGAATCATGACCCTGCATCCTCGCACGTCTAGTGTGCGTCCGGCTCCTCTTCGTCGTCTTCATCGTCCTCGTCGTCTTCATCGTCCTCGTCGTCGAGCGCGTGGCCCTCGAAGTCCACCGTCACGCGCACCACCTTTCCCTGCGCGTCGAGCTCGCGAAACACGGCGAAGACGCCGTCTCCCCAGCTGGTCATGAAGCCGCAGACCTTCGCGCCGTCGAGCTCGAGGGTCCCCGACTCTTGGGGCGACGACCACACCTGCTCGAGCACGCGGTAGTGGTGCGAATGCGGCCGCAGATCGGCCATCAGCGTGCGCTGCTCCATGGCCTCGCGCAGGGTCTCCAGCAATCCCTCGTCGAGGTCGGCCTCGACGATGTTCTTCCACCCGTAGTTGCCGTCGTCGAGCGCCGGAGCGTCGACCTTGCGCGCGATCTTCTCGGCGTCACGCCCCCAGAAGACCAGGTCGACCTTGCCGTCGAGCGACTCCTCGTGCTTCCACGCGCCGAGGGTGCGGAGATCGCCGAAGAGCAAGCGCGCCTGCTCCACCACCACCGCCCCGCTCGGCTCGCGCCGAACCGGCTCGCCCGGGTCGAGGACCACGGAGACGCTCTTCCAGCACTCTTCGTCCTCGTCGCAGCGCTCGCCGACCACGTCGCACGCTGCGCCCTCCGGCACCTGCACCGCTACCGCGTTGCCGATGCTGAAGCTCACCTCGCCCCAGCCGAGCCCCGCCGCGAGGGATCGACGTACACGCTCGGCGTGAGGCACACGGCCGCGCACCACGTCGACGTGGGCGTCGAGGCGGTTGGCCTTGGCGAGGGCCATGAATGCCATCTTGATGCTCTCCACCGCGCCGGTGGGGATGTCGTAGAAGGCGATGTCGTCGTCGCCATCGTCGTCAAAGGCGCTGGCTTCCATCTCCTCCGACGCTTCGCGCTCTGCCTCTTGCTTGGCCACCAGATGCGCGGCCCGCGCTGCGTCGGGCCCCAGGATCTCCAGGTCCACGAAGAGCGTCTCGCTCAGGCCCATGTCCGGCTCCGCGGTCGGCGGCGCCTCGTGGCTCCATCCGCCGAGCAGCCCCATATCGAGGAGCACCAGCGTTCCCGACGGCAACGTGACCTCCCCAAGCTTCGCGCGGGTTCCCATGCCCGGAGCCTACACCACTGCCGAGGGGGCTTCCTACGAGTCGTCGCGGGTCTTGCGCTGTCGTCGCCGGGTCGCCGTAGGCACCTTGCCTTCGAGCGCCGACTTGTGCGAGGTGGCCGACATGTGGAAGCGGCTCGAGGGTCGCCCCACCTGATCGGCGGTCTTGACCTTGTCGCGCGTGAGGTCGATGAAGCGGTGTTGGCTGCGGAACGGAGTCGCGTTGCCCTTGGCGTGCACCCGGCTGTACGTGCCGTCGTCGTGCAGCTCCCACGACTTCGAGGTGTCGGAGCGGGTGATCTGCAAGATCTCGATGAGACGCGCGCGCAGCGTGGCGTCCTCGATGGGCACCATGAGCTCCACGCGCCGGTGGAAGTTGCGCGGCATCCAGTCGGCGCTGGTCATGTAGACCTCATCCTTGCCGCCGTTCTGGAAGTGGAACAAGCGCCCGTGCTCGAGGTAGCGGTCGACGATGGCGAAGACCTTGATGGTCTCGCTGATGCCGTGCAGGCCCGGACGAAGACAGCTGATACCCCGCACCAGCAGCGTGATGGGGACGCCCGCTTGCGACGCGCGGTAGAGCGCCTCGATGACGTCCTCGTCCACCAGCGAGTTCATCTTGGCCACGATGCCCGAGGGCCGGCCGCTGCGTGCGTGCTCCGCCTCGCGGGCGATGAGCCCCAGGATGGCCTCGTGCAGCCCCAGCGGCGCCACCACCAGCGAGTTCCAGCGGTGCGGCGCGCTGTACCCGGTGAGCAAGTTGAAGAGCGACGACACGTCCTCGCAGATGTTGGGCTTGCAGGTGAGCAGCGCAAAATCGGTATAGATACGCGACGTGGCGTTGTTGTAGTTGCCGGTCGAGAGGTGCACGTAGCGGCGCAGGTGGTCGCCCTCGCGGCGCACGATGAGCAAGCACTTGGCGTGCGTCTTGAGCCCGATGACGCCGTACACCACGTGCACGCCGCTCTGCTCCAGGGTCCGCGCCCAGGCGATGTTGGAGGCCTCGTCGAAGCGAGCCTTGAGCTCGACGATGGTGGTGACCTGCTTACCGGCCTCGGCGGCACGGGTGAGCGCCTTGATGATGGGGGAGTCGCCGCCAGCGCGGTAGAGCGTCTGCTTGATGGCGAGCACGTCCGGATCTTCGGCCGCGCGCGAGATGAGCTCCACCACCGAGTCGAAGCTCTCGTAGGGGTGGTGCAGCACCAAGTCGCCCTCGCGGATCACCGCGAACAGATCGTCGGCATCGCGGAGCGGCGGCACCACCAGTGGCGTGAACGGCTCGTCGCGCAGATCGCGCCGCCCTTCCTTGGGAATCATCCCCAGGAGGTCCGACACGTTGAGCATGCCGCCGGTGGTGTAGAGGTCGCGCTCGGCGTCGAGCTTCAGGGCCTTCACCAGCTTGACCAGCGACTCGGCAGTGGGCTCGCCGGAGACCTCCAGACGGACCGCGTTGCCGCGCTCGCGTCGGCGGAGCTCCTGCTGGATCTCCTGGAGCAGGTCCTCGGCCTCTTCCTCGTCGATCTCGAGGTCGAAGTTGCGGGTGACGCGAAACGTGTAAACGCCACGCATCTTCACGCCGGGAAAGATGGTGGTGACGTGGCGGGCGATGAGGTCTTCAAGGAGGACGAACAGCGTCTTGGGACGCTCTTTTTCCACCTTGAGGGTGCCCACCTCCACCAGCCGGGGAATCATCTGCGGCACCTGCACCACGCCGAAGCCGGCGTCGGAGTTGCCGTCGCGGTGGAACATGACGCCCAGGTTCAGGCTCTTGTTGCGCACCTGCGGAAAGGGATGCCCAGGGTCGATGGCGATGGGCGTGAGGATCGGGAAGACCTCGTTCTTGAAGCGCTCGTCGAGGTGGGCCAGCATGTCGGCCGGCAGCTCCGACGGCTTCACCAGGAGGTAGCCTTGCTCGCGGAGCCCGGGAAATAGCGTCTTCTCCAGCGACTCCGACTGGTCCTTCAGTAGCTCGCGCACGCGCCGGGAGATCTTCGCCAGCTGGTCGTGAACCGAGAAACCGTCGGCTGCCAGGTCGTCGACCTCACCGGTGAGTTGCTGCTTGAGGCCGGCCACCCGCACCATGAAGAACTCGTCGAGGTTCGACGCGAAGATGGCGTGGAACTTCACCCGCTCGAAGAGCGGCACCGAGTCACTCTCGGCTTCCTGAAGGACCCGATGGTTGAACTCGAGCCAGGAGAGCTCGCGGTTGAAGTAGAGCGAAGGCGAGCGAAGGTCGGACCCGCCCTCGCCGAACCCTTGGGACGCGTGATGCGCCGAGACCGGCGACGACGTCGAGGCTGGGCCATTGACCACCGAGGTGGGCACGTAGGCCGCGAGCCCCGGCACCGGCGTCACGTCGGTTCCCCGGACGCTGGAAGGCGCATGCGAGTCTTTGCTCGGGCGTTCGCCCACTTCTTTGGAATCTCGCGCGCTCATCGTGGGTGGAACTTACATTATTCACGAACTGGGCAAACGCCGTCACGATTCCGGCAAAATGCGCCATGGCACAATCGCTACACCGACAAAAACGCCCCAGTTCGGGCGAGATTACCC